>NZ_DBGCJQ010000013.1:0-36068 GCF_048354975.1 Massilistercora timonensis
GCCAGGGTTGGAGTGATCCCTCCCGGCGTGGACCAGGTGGTGGCAGGAGATATGGAAAGAACCCGTCTGAAGGATATTAAGGTCCTGTTTTTTGTGGGGGCAAACGACACCCATTTGCCGGGAGCGCTCAGACGCACGGGACTTCTTTCTGAGCGGGACCGGGAGGTCTTTGGCCGGGAGCATCTTATGCTGGCGCCAGGGGGAAAAGAACAGGCCTATATCCAGAAGTTTTATCTTTATATGAATCTCACCAAACCTTCTGAAAGGCTGGAGATCTGTTACAGCAAGGTTTCGCAGGACGGAAAGAGCCTGCGTCCTGCTTATCTGATCCAGGAATTCCGGAAGCTTTATCCAGGACTTAAGGTGCAGGATGAAGAGAAACAGGGGATCGGCGCAAAAGAGCTGACTGCAGGCGCCGGGGTGGACTGGCTGATCCGGGGACTGCAGGGAGAGGGAACCGGGATGGATCCGGCGTGGCAGGAGCTGTATACCTGGTATCAGAAGGAGCCCCTCTGGAAGGCGAAGGCGGACCGTCTGGTGGAAGCTGGCAGCTATCACTGCCCGGCGGACGGACTGACCCGCAGGACGGCAGAGAAGCTCTACGGAGAGGGCTTTCCGGACAGTATCACCCGGATGGAGCAGTTCTCTTCCTGTGCTTATGCTCATTTTATGTCCTACGGACTGGGACTTAAGGAGCGCCAGGAGTATGAATTTGAAGCGGTGGATCTGGGGAATCTCTGTCACAGCGCCCTGGAGCTTTACTCCAGGAAAGTGGAACAGACCGGAAAGGGATGGATTTCTACTCCAAAGGAGGAGCAGGAACAATATATCCGTGAAAGTGTGGAAGAAGCAGCGGCAGGTTACGGGAACTCGATCCTTTACAGCTCCGCCCGCAATGGCTCACTGCTCCTTCGCATTCAGAGAATGCTGGAGCGGACGGTGTGGGCGCTGACCCGGCAGCTTAAGGCGGGAGATTTCCGTCCGGCGGCTTATGAGCAGCGGTTTGAGGGCGGCAAGATCGACCGGGTGGATCTGTGCCGGGAAGAGGACAAGATCTACGTCAAGGTGCTGGACTATAAGACCGGGCTGAAAGCCTTTGACCCGGGAGCTCTGTACTATGGCCTGCAGCTGCAGCTGATGGTTTATATGGGGGCGGCTGTAAGCCGGGAGAAGAAGCGGCATCCGGAATGCCAGGTGATTCCTGCGGGAGTGTTCTACTATCGGATCTGGGATCCGCTGATCGAGCGGAAGAGAGGAGCCGGACCGGAGGAGCTGGAGGAGGCTTTCTTAAAGGAACTGCGGCCGGACGGGATCGTGAACCTGACAGAGGACGCCCTTATCCATCTGGACCGGACAGGGGCAGGAGAATCCCTGGCGGTTCCGGTGAAGTATAATAAGGATGGGAGTCTTTCCAGGACTTCCCGCGCAGTATCGGGCGAGGATTTCCGGGTGATGATGGACTATGCGGCGGAGAAAGTCCGGGAGAGCCACCGGAGGATCCTGGAAGGAGAGATCGGGCCAAAGCCTTACCGGAGGGGTCAGGATACCGGCTGTGATTACTGCCGGTACCGGCATATCTGCGGATTTGATCCAAAGATCCCGGGATATGGATATAAGGATCTCTGGAAACTGAGCCGGGAAGAAGCGCTTGTCCGGATGCGCGCCTTCCGGGAGAACAGAAGACATCTGGAAGAAAAGAGACAGGAAGAAGGGTAGTTATGGGAGTGCAGTGGACGGAAGAACAACAGAAAGTGATCGATCTGAGGGACCGGAATATCCTGGTGTCCGCCGCTGCCGGTTCCGGCAAGACGGCAGTCCTGGTGGAACGGATCATTTCCATGCTCACCGATCCGGAACAACCGCTGGATGTGGACCGGCTTCTGGTGGTGACGTTCACGGAAGCCGCCGCGGCGGAGATGAAGGAGCGGATCCGGAACGCCATTGAGGCAAAGCTTGCAGAGCAGCCGGAGTCTGAACACCTGCAGCGCCAGGCGACTCTGATCCACAGCGCCCAGATCACCACCATCCACAGCTTCTGTCTCTCTGTGATCAGGGATCATTTTCATGCCATCGACCTGGATCCGGGATTCCGGATCGGGGAAGAGGGAGAATTAAAGCTTCTGGAGCGGGAAGTGCTGGGAGATCTTCTGGAAGCGCAGTATGAAGAGGGCAGGGAGGCCTTCCTGGATCTTGTAGGCGCTTACGGGACGGGGCGAAGTGACAAGAAGCTGGAGGATCTGATCCTGAAGATCTATGAATTCTCCAGAAGCTATCCAGACGGGGACGGCTGGCTTGACGCCTGCGTGGAGGCTTATAGGGCGGAGACGCTGGAGCAGCTGGAGAAGACCCGGTATCTTTCCCTTCTTATGGAAAATGGGAGCAAGATCCTAAGTGACGCCAAAAATCTTCTGGAAACAGGGATCCGGATCTGTCAGGAACCGGACGGGCCGTCCGCCTATCAGGAAATGCTGGAGGAGGATCTGCGGATGGTCCAAAGATTCCTGAAAGCGAAGACTTACCGGGAGCTGGCAGAAGAGCTGGAGAAAATGGCATGGATGAAGCTGGGGGTCAACCGGAAGAAAGAGGTATCCCAGGAGGAGATCCTGCAGGTAAAAGAGCTCCGGGCGAGGGTAAAAGACCTGGTGAAGGATCTGGCGGCCCAGTATTTCTACGAGGATCCGGAAGAGATCTTACAGGATCTTGGGATCTGCAGGCCTTATATGGAAGAGCTTGCCCGTCTGGTGAAGCTTTTTGCCCGGCAGTTTGAGGAAAAGAAACGTTCCCGCAACCTGATCGATTTCTCCGATATGGAGCAGTATGCCCTGCGGATCCTGACCAGAATGGAAGAGGGGCAGCGGGTGCCTTCGGATGTGGCGGTGGAATATCAGCGGCAGTTCCAGGAGATCATGATCGATGAGTACCAGGACAGCAACCTGATCCAGGAGGAGATCCTGACCAGCGTTTCCGGGATCCGGGAAGGCCGGTATAATATCTTCATGGTGGGGGATGTGAAACAGAGCATCTACCGTTTCCGGCTGTCCAGACCGGAACTGTTTATGGAGAAATTCGACGCCTATGACCTTGCGGACGGCCCCAGGCAGCGGATCGACCTTCACAAGAATTTCCGCAGCCGCCGGGAGGTGCTGGACAGCGTGAACCTGTTCTTCCATAAGCTTATGCGCCGGGAACTGGGGGGGATTGCCTACGATGACCGGGCGGCGCTCTATGTGGGGGCGGATTACCCGGAAGGGGGAGACTTCCATACAGAGGTTCTGCTGATCGATCCGGAACTGCCGGAGGCGGATCCGTACCTGGCAGGTCCTTCTGACCGGGAGCTGGAAGCCCGCTGCATCGCCGGGGAGATCCAAAGGCTTCTGGCCGGGCAGCAGGTGATGGACAAGGAGAGCGGGACTATGCGTCCTGCCCGCTACAGGGACATGGTGATCCTGACCCGCAGCATCCAGGGAACGGCTGAGGTATTTGCCACTGTGCTGGCCAGGGAAGGGATCCCGGCTCATGTGGGCACTCGGGAGGGATATTTCTCCGCCCAGGAGGTGAGCCTGGTACTGGATTATCTGCAGGTGCTTTTGAACCGACAGCAGGATATCCCCCTGACGGCGGTCCTTGCTTCCCCCATAGGAGGACTTGACTCAGAAGAACTGGCGAAGATCCGGTGTGCCTGGCCCAAGATCCCCTTCCACCGGGCGGCGGCACTCTACCGGAGTGAGGGAGAGGACGCCGGGATCCGGGAGAAGCTGGAGAATTGTCTGGGAACTATGGACCGGCTGCGGCAGAGGGTTTCCTATACGCCTATGCATGAGCTTTTGCGGATGGTGCTGGAGGATACCGGGTACGGGGATTATGCGGCAGCCATGCCGGGGGGCGCCCAGCGGAGAGCCAACCTGGAAATGCTGGTGGAGAAGGCCCGTTCGTTCGAGGCCACCAGCTATAAAGGTCTGTTCCATTTTATCCGGTATATCCGGCAGCTGGAGAAATATGACGTGGATTACGGAGAAGCAAATATGGAGGACGAGCAATCCGATGCAGTCCGGATCATGACGATCCACAAGAGCAAGGGGCTGGAGTTCCCCATCGTATTTGTGGCAGGCATGGGGAAGCGGTTCAATCTGCAGGATGCAAGGAGCATGGTGACGCTCCATGCGGACCTGGGGATCGGTCTGGAGGCGGTAGACCTGACACAGCGAACCAAAAGTCCCAGCCTGATCAAGAAGATCATCCAGAAGGAAGAAGTCCTGGACAGTCTGGCGGAGGAGCTGCGAGTGCTCTATGTGGCATTTACCAGGGCGAAGGAGAAGCTGATCATCAGCGGCATCCTTCCGGGGGCGGAAGAAAAGCTTGCCGTGGCGGTCCGGGAAGAAAAGGGAAGGGAAGGCGCCCTGCCCTATGGGAAATTAAGCAGGGCGGTCACCTGGTGGGACTGGCTCCTTCCGGCGCTGGCAGGGATGCCGGCAGAAAGCCCTGTGGATGTAAGGATCCTGGATCTTGGGGATATTACTGAGGGAGAAGTGCTGCAGGAGACGGCGGATGTGATCCGGCGTCAGATGCTGGAAAACTGGGATGCGGACCAGGTGTATGAACCGGCGGTCCGGCAACAGTTGGAGCAGCAGTTTACTTATCAGTATCCCTACGAAGGGGTGCTGGAGCGAAAGTTGAAATTCACGGTGTCTGAGCTGAAGAAGCGGGCGTACCTGATGGAAGAAGGGGCGGACGTGGAAGAACTGGGGGAGACGGCATATGAAGAGCCGGAGGTTATCCCTTTGATCCCCAGGTTCCTGGAGGAGTCGGAGGAACTGACAGGGGCTTCCCGGGGAACCGCTTATCACCGGGTGATGGAGCTTCTGGATCTGTCTGAAACTTATACAGAAGAGGAAGTAAGAGAAGCGATCCGGGATTTCCGGGAGGAAGGCAGGATCTCAGAGGAGATGGCGGACTGCATCCGGGTAAAAGATATCCGGAAAGTCCTGGAGAGCTCTCTGGGACAGCGATTAAGAGCGGCGGCCCGGAAAGGGCGGATCTGGAAAGAGCAGCCCTTTGTCCTGGGGATCCCTGACCGGGAGATCTACGGAGACAGCCGGGAAGAGGAACTGGTGCTGGTGCAGGGGATTATCGATGTGTATTTCCAGGAGGAAGACGGGCTGGTGGTGCTGGACTATAAGACAGACCGGGTAAACAGGGCGGAAGAGCTGACAGAAAGATATCATGCGCAGCTGGACTATTACGGGAGAGCGCTGGAACAGCTGACAGGGAAAAAGGTAAAGGAAAAGGTGATCTATTCGTTCACACTGGGCGAGACGATCACACTATAAGGAGGATGAAGAGATTGCTGGGAATATATCTGCAGAATGTAAGAGACAAGGCGCCGCTGGTGCACAATATCACCAACTATGTGACAGTCAATGATGTGGCCAATGTGCTGCTGGCCTGCGGGGGAAGCCCCATCATGTCGGACGAGCCTCAGGATGTGGAGGATATCACCAGCATCTGCGGCGGGCTGAACATCAACATCGGGACCTTGAATGTGCGGAGCATCGAGGGTATGCTGAAGGCGGGGAAGCGATCCAACCAGATGGGGCATCCGGTGCTGCTGGACCCGGTGGGAGCCGGAGCCAGTGATCTGCGCACCAGCACGGCGGTGCTTCTGACCGAAGAGATCCGTTTCGACGTGATCCGGGGAAATATCTCGGAGATCAAGACGCTGGCCAAAGGGAGCGGCACCACCAAAGGGGTGGACGCAGATGTAGCGGATGCGGTGACCGAGGAGAACCTGGAGGAAGGCGTGGCATTTGCCAAAGCATTTGCCAGGAAGGCGGGAACCATAATAGCCATCACAGGAGCCATCGATCTTGTCAGCGACGGGGAGACCTGTTATGTGATCCGAAACGGCCGGCCGGAGATGGGTAAGATCACAGGGACCGGCTGCCAGCTCTCCGGGATGCTGACGGCGTTCCTGGTGGCCAATCCGGATCAGAAGCTTGAGGCGGCGGCCGCCGCGGTGTGCGCCATGGGACTGGCAGGCGAGATCGGCTGGGCCCACATGCAGCCGGGGGACGGCAACGCCACTTACCGGAACCGGATCATCGACGCCATCTACAATATGGATCGTGAGACATTGGATAAAGGAGCAGACTATGAAGTGCGATAAGAAAGATTTGCTGCTGTACGCAGTGACGGACCGGCGCTGGCTTGGAGGCCGGCGTCTGACGGACCAGGTGGAAGAGGCTCTGAAAGGAGGGGTTACCTTCGTCCAGCTCAGGGAGAAGGATCTGGACGAAGAACGGTTCCTGGAGGAAGCAAGAGAGATCAAGGAACTTTGCGGAAGGTATGGAGTTCCCTTTGTGATCAACGACAATGTGGATATCGCCCAGGCGGTGGACGCGGACGGCGTCCATGTGGGACAGAGCGATATGGAGGCAGGAGACGTGCGGGCCCGGCTTGGGCAGGACAAGATCATCGGCGTGTCCGCTCAGACGGTGGAGCAGGCGCTTCTGGCAGAAAGCCGCGGGGCGGACTACCTGGGAGTGGGAGCGGTCTTTGCCACAGGATCAAAGGCAGACGCATCGGAAGTAGACCATGAGACTGTGAAGGCCATCTGTCAGGCTGTCCACATCCCGGTGATCGCCATCGGCGGCATCACCCGGGAAAATGTGGGAGCGCTGGCAGGAACCGGGGTCTGCGGCGCGGCAGTGATCAGCGCCATCTTCGCCCAGGAAGATGTTGAAGAAGGAACCAGGAAACTGAAGGAGGCAGTCCGGTGCATGGTGGAAAGCTAGAAGGACAAGTCCCCATCCGGGGCGTGATCTTTGACGTGGACGGAGTGGTCTTAGATTCCATGGCCATCTGGGAGGAGGCGGGAGCCCGTTATCTGAGAAGCCTTGGGAGAGATCCCGGGCCGGATCTGGGGCGGATTTTATTTCCCATGACCCTCCGGGAGGGAGCAGCCTATCTGAAGGAGACTTATGGATTGTCAGAAGAGCCGGAAGAGATCGAAGGAGGAGTCCTGGCTGTGGTGCGGGATTTTTATCTGAAGGAAGCGCCCATGAAGCCGGGAGCCCGGGAATTCCTTACGGAACTGTCCCGCCGGGGGATCCCCATGGCGGCGGCTACTTCCAGCGATAAGGAACAGATCAAAGCGGCATTTGAACGGCTTGGCATCAGGCAGTTCTTCCGGGGGATCGCCACCTGCGGGGAGGCAGGGGAAGGAAAGAACAGTCCGGCGGTGTATGATATGGCAAGGAAGATGCTCTCCTGCCAGAGGGAGGAATGTGTCGTGCTGGAAGATTCTCTTTTTGCCCTGCAGACGGCTAAAGCGGCAGGGTTCCACACACTTGGTGTCTTTGACCGGTTCAGCGCAAGGGACCAGGAGGCCTTGCGGAAGCAGGCGGAGATCTATCTCCTGGATCTGACAGAGCAGGAGAAGTTCTGGAATTATTTTGGATAGAAAGGACGAAGGAAAGATGAGAAGAACAGCGTTAACGATAGCAGGAAGTGATTCCAGCGGGGGAGCCGGGATCCAGGCGGACATTAAGACCATGCTGGCCAACGGGGTGTACGCCATGAGCGCAGTGACTGCGCTGACAGCTCAGAACACCAGAGGGGTTACCGGGATCATGGAAGTGACACCGGAATTTCTGGGAGAGCAGCTGGACAATATTTTTACTGACATCCGTCCGGATGCGGTGAAGATCGGAATGGTGTCCGCAAGTTCTCTGATCCGTGTTATCGCAGGGAAGCTTAAGGAGTATCAGGCGGAGAACATTGTGGTGGATCCGGTGATGGTGGCCACCAGCGGGGCAAAACTGATCAGCGATGAAGCAGTCCTTGCCCTGAAGGAAGAGCTGCTTCCCATGGCGACGGTGCTCACCCCCAACGTGCCGGAGGCGGAGGTCCTGGCCGGGATGCCGGTGAAGACGGAAGCCGATATGGAGACAGCGGCCAGGTGGATCAGCGAGACCTATCACTGCGGGGTGCTGTTGAAGGGCGGCCATCAGTTAAATGACGCCAATGACCTTCTCTACCGGGAGGGAGGCGCCAGATGGTTCCGGGGAAAACGGATCGATAATCCCAATACCCACGGCACCGGCTGTACACTGTCCAGCGCCATTGCCTCCAATCTGGCCAAGGGCTTCTCCCTGGAGGAGTCTGTGGAGCGGGCCAAGGACTATATCTCGGGAGCCCTGGGAGCCATGCTGGATCTGGGGCAGGGAAGCGGTCCCATGGACCATGGATTCGATCTTACGGGGAAATATATGGAGACGGCAAAGAAAGCGTGATCTTACGGAGGTGATCTTATGGAACAGATGACCTTATTTGACAATCAGGAGGGACTGATCCCTCTGGCCAGCCGGGTGCGCCCGGACAGCCTGGATTCCTTTGTGGGGCAGGAACATCTGCTGGGGAAAGGAAAGATCCTGCGGCAGCTGATCGAGAAGGATCAGATCTCTTCCATGATCTTCTGGGGTCCTCCGGGAGTGGGGAAGACTACCCTTGCCAGCATTATCGCCGGGAAGACCCGGGCGGAATTTATTAATTTCAGCGCAGTCACCAGCGGGATCAAGGAGATCAAGGATGTGATGCGGCAGGCGGAGGAGAGCCGACGGATGGGAAGGCGGACCGTGCTTTTCGTGGATGAGATCCACCGGTTCAATAAGGCCCAGCAGGACGCGTTCCTTCCCTATGTGGAGCGGGGCAGCATCATCCTGATCGGGGCCACCACGGAGAATCCTTCCTTTGAGATCAACAGCGCGCTTCTGTCCCGGTGCCGGGTGTTTGTTCTGAAGGCTCTGGAAGAGAAGGATCTGGTACGGCTTTTGGAGCAGGCTCTTGCGAACCCGGCCGGGTTCCCGGGGGAGCATATTGCGATCTCAAAGGATCAGCTTACCGCCATCGCCCGGTTTGCCGCCGGGGATGCAAGGACTGCCCTGAATACTCTGGAGATGGCGGTGCTCAACGCCAGGATCACAGCGGAAGGGGTTGAGGTTACAGATCAGGGGCTGGAACAGTGTATCACCAGGAAGTCCCTTCTCTATGACAAGAACGGGGAGGAACACTACAATCTGATCTCCGCCCTGCACAAATCCATGCGCAACAGTGATCCGGACGCGGCGATCTACTGGATGTGCCGGATGCTGGAGGGAGGAGAGAATCCTCTCTATATCGCCAGACGGCTGATCCGGTTTGCCAGCGAGGATGTGGGGATGGCGGACAGCGGGGCCCTTCAGGTGGCGGTGGCGGCCTATCAGGCCTGCCATTTCCTGGGAATGCCGGAATGTGACGTACATCTGACCCATGCGGTAGTCTATCTTGCCATGGCGCCCAAGTCCAATGCCCTCTACACGGCCTGTGAGGCCTGCAAGCGGGATGTGAAGGAGAAGCGGCTGGGAGCGGTGCCGCTGTGGCTCAGGAACGCCCCCACAGGGCTTATGAAGGAGCTTCACTATGGCGAGGGATATGAGTACGCCCATGATACAGAGGAGAAGCTGACTCACATGCAGTGCATGCCGGAGGGGATGGAGGAGCGGACTTACTATCACCCGACCAGCCAGGGGAAGGAAGAGCAGGTGAGAAAGCGTCTGGAGGAGATTCAGGAGTGGAAGAAAAAAACGCATTTGAACGGATCTACGAAGTGATCGATAAGATCCCGGAAGGAAAGGTGGCTTCCTACGGGCAGGTGGCGGCTCTTGCAGGGAACCGGCGCTGGGCCCGGGTGGTAGGATACGCCCTTCACGGAGTGCCAAAAGACAGGGATCTCCCCTGCCACCGGGTGGTGACAAAGGAAGGGAGGATCTCACCGGCATTTGGCCCGGGGCCGGACAACCGGCAGGCCAGACGTCTGCGGGAAGAAGGGGTCCAGGTCCGGGACGGCTTTGTAGATATGGAAGAGTTTCAGTGGAAGAAGTGGATCTTTTGAGATCCGGCAAGGAGGAAGAAGGATGGGAGAGACGGAAAAAAAGACGGTGAAGCTTTACACCAGACAGAATGATAAGACTTTATATCAGCTGGAGCGGGACGGACGTGTGATCAACCAGCGGGCGTATGTGGAGCTGCATTTTGGGGATATCGCGCCTCTTTTCATGGAGAGTTACGACTGGTTTACCCGGGAGGCCGCCAAACGGGTTCCCAAGCCGGAGGATGTGAAGGCGCCCATCTGGTGCTCCATCAGCGTGGAGAACTGTCTGAAGCCGATTCCGGGGACCGTGGTGTATGTGCTGGAGGTCCCGGAGTCCCAGGTGATCTATTTTGACGATGTGAAATGGGATTACGTGCTGAACCGGATCTATTTGCCTAAGGATGAAGAAGACGACGCGGCTTACCGGCAGCATCTGAAGGAATTGGGTGTGCCCAACCGGTTTGAGATCCTGGCCGGGAAGTACCAGGGAAAATATCCGGAAGAGGAGCAGCGGATCCGGGAGAGCTGGAAGCGGATCTTCGAGATCGACAACTGGACCATCTTCAATGTGTGCGGCAACCTCTGGGAGATAAAAAAATCCTGGGTGAGACAGATCGTCCACCCAGGAGAAGAGATCAAACCATAGTTTCCTATACGTATTTTTTGCGGTTGACGCGCAATCCCGGAACCAAAATGGCCTTTCCCGCAGGGAACCGAAAGCCTGCCACCTTGTTGGTAAAATCCGTGAACAGGGGCGCGGACAGGAATAAGGTCAGCAGGATGGTTCCTGCGACCAGGAGCAGGGATTCCGGCAGAGTGTCCACATTTTTCAACAGCGGCGTACCCTTCAGGCAGGAACAAATGAGCCCGTGGAACAGATAGATGCCCATGGTGCGGGTGCCGATGTAGGAGAGCCGTCCCTGTTTTGCCCACATGATGGACAGGAAGGCGAAGGTCAGGCCGAACCCGATGCCGTAGCAGACCAGGCGGCAGATCATACCTTCCAGAGTGGTCTGGCCCAGTGTATCGTAGCTGTATCTTCCGTAGAGGATCTTCACAGGAAGAGCCTTGTGGAAGGGGTCAAAGATCAGAAATGCGGTAAAAAGCAGGATGCCGCAGGCTGACAGGAGCTGGATGGTCCGGTCTCTGAGTCGGGCGACCATTTCCTTCTGGAAATGAATGCCGGCCAGGAAGAAGGGATAGTAGACCAGGATCCTGGGGATGCTTAAGAAATTATCCTTCATCCCGGAACAGCCGATCAGAAGGCCTGCGAGGATGGCCAGGATCATGTGGTGCGGGATCTTCTTCACATAAGGAGTTGCCGCCCGCCATACAAACAGGGCAAGAATGTACCACAGAGAGAACTTGGGGCACAGAAGGTCCAAAGTGGCGGGTTTATGAAGGAACACCGTGTAAAGAAGATAGTAGATCACTTCATATACCAGGTAGGGAACGGCCAGCTTGCATACCAGGTCCTTAAAGGGCAGCTCCCGTTTGGAGAAATAGCCGGAGATAAAGATAAAAGCCGGCATATGGAATGCAAAGATAAACCATTTCAGTGTATAGAGAAATTCATTATTCGTATATGCGGGCTCGATAAAATGCCCGATCACCACAAGGAAGATCAGAAACGCTTTGTAGTTGTCGTATAAATAATCCCGTTGTTTTTTCACTGTTTCCATAAAAGATTACTCCCAAAGTGTAAAATAAGTCCGATTTTTTCAGCGTCTCTATTCTACACTTTGGGAGTAGTGGAAACAAGATTAAAAATATCTAAAAATGTAAGAAATATTTAAAACATTTGTAACAAAATAGTTAAAACCTGCCGGGCGCGCCTTATTGCGGGGCGGGAAGGATGGTAAGAGACAGGTTGGTGAACGTGGAATCTGCCTCTCCGGCGGCCAGAAGCTCCGTCATATTTAAGGGGATGGAGAGAGTGGTCTCTTTCCCGTAGGCAGGAGATTTGGCATAGCTTTCCATGGTCTCCACCAGATCCTTTGACACAGCGTCCAGGGAATAATAGGTGCCCTTTTCAATCTTGTCAAAGGTTTTTACAAGACTGTTGTTGGGCGTCACCGTAATGTCGATGGTATAACTGTAGAGGCCGGCTTCTTTGCGCGGGATACCCACGGTGTATTTGCACTGCTTCATGATTTCTTTAAGTGCCTTTTTGTACCGGTCGTGATAGGCAGAACTTAAGTCGGCGGGCGGGGTAAAGACGTCGGCTTCATACCATTCCAGGGCTTCTTCTTTCGTGCGGTCTGTGTGCAGGGCGAACTGGGCCACATCTCCTTTAAAAGAAGCATCCAGATAGGACTGCATAAAGTCCCGGGCGTCAAGGACCTCGCATACAGAGTTGTAGGGCTGCATATAGCCGGGCAGTGCTTCCTGAAGGAAAGTGAGAAGCTGATCCGGGGCAAAGGCGAAACCATCTTCTGTTTTTTCCACCATCAGGCTTACCCGGATTTCTTCCTGAAACTGGGGATCGCCTTCAAGAGCGGCAGCGCTTTCTTCATACAGGGCGCTTACCTCGGCGGTAAGGTCCGGGGAGGCCATGGAGGCAAGGTGTGTATCCCGGGCCTGGGAAGTTGTGGCAGCGATGTCGATGGGAGTAAACGCAATGTCCACAGAATACTGACTGTCAGACTGTTCCTTTGCCTCTGTCACTTCAAATTCCATGGTCCGGAAGGCCTCCTGCAGGAAATCCAGGGTGGGAGTCCGCAGTTCCTCCGGAAATTGCAGGGTGTAGAGAGCGTTGCTCTCGGTTATCCCCTGTTCCAGAAGAAATGTGAAGGCTCCAGGGTCTTTTTCCTTCATGGCTGTGATCTGCTCACCCACATACTGATCCGCGGACTTGCCGCCGCAGCCGGCCAGCAACAGAAGGCCAAGCAGCGCCGGAAACAGCAGGACACGAAAATGAAAACGTTTTCTCATAGATATCCCCCTCTCTTTATGATAAAAGATCTGTTTTTATTGTACCATCCGGCGCCGGCGGGTGGCAATAGCTTGAAAAAGAAGCGGGAGTTATATATAATGAGTAGAAAGCGGAGAAATCCGCGGCAGCATAAAATTTTTATGAATCATAAAGGAGATGCGCTTATGCAGATACGGTCGATCGAGAAGGAACTGAGAGAGAATGCTTATCCCGGCAGAGGGATCATCCTTGGGAAGAGCCCGGACGGGAAGAAGGCAGTGGCGGCATATTTCATTATGGGCCGCAGCGAGAACAGCAGGAACAGGATCTTTGTAGAAGACGGGGAGGGGATCCGCACCCAGGCCTTTGACCCGGCCAAGCTGACAGATCCCAGCCTTATTATCTACGCACCGGTGCGGGTGCTGGGCAACAAGACCATCGTGACCAACGGAGACCAGACGGATACCATCTACGAGGGGATGGACCGGCAGATGACCTTTGAGCAGTCTCTGCGAAGCAGGGAGTTTGAGCCGGACGCGCCCAATTATACGCCCAGGATCTCCGGGATCATGCATATTGAGAATGGAAGCTATAATTACGCCATGTCTATCCTCAAAAGCAATGACGGACGCCCGGAAGGGTGCTGCCGGTATACCTTTGCCTACGAGAAGCCGGCGGCAGGGGAAGGACATTTCATCCACACTTATCAGTGCGACGGGGATCCGCTGCCAAGTTTTGAAGGAGAGCCCAAGCGGATCGCGGTGGAGAATGAGATCGATGCATTTACCGATCTTCTGTGGAACAGCCTGAATGAGGAGAATAAGGTATCTCTTTTTGTGCGGTATATTGATATTGCCTCCGGAAATTATGAGACCCGGATCGTAAATAAAAACAAATAGAAAAGGAGCAGAGGAATCAGGATGAAAGAATTAGAACTGAAATATGGATGTAACCCCAACCAGAAACCTTCCCGGATCTATATGGCAGACGGAAGCGAGCTGCCCATCCAGGTGCTGAACGGACGCCCGGGATATATCAATTTCCTGGATGCGTTCAACGGCTGGCAGCTGGTAAGCGAACTGAAGAAAGCCACCGGCCTTCCGGCGGCCACATCCTTTAAGCATGTTTCCCCGGCAGGAGCGGCGGTGGGACTGCCTCTTTCCGACACTCTGGCGAAGATCTACTGGGTGGATGACTTAGGAGAGCTCTCTCCCCTGGCCTGTGCCTACGCAAGAGCCAGAGGCGCGGACCGGATGTCTTCTTTCGGAGACTTTATCTCCCTGTCCGATGTCTGTGACGTGGATACTGCGAAGCTTATCAAGCGGGAGGTGTCCGACGGCGTGATCGCGCCGGGATATGAGCCGGAAGCCCTGGAGATCCTGAAGGAGAAGAAGAAAGGGAACTACAACGTGATCCAGATCGATCCGGAGTATCAGCCGGCGGCCCTGGAGCACAAGGACGTCTACGGGATCACCTTTGAGCAGGGGAGAAATGAGCTGAAGATCGACGATGACTTTTTTGCCAATATCGTGACGGAGAATAAGGAACTGCCAAAAGAGGCGAAGATCGACCTTGCTATTTCCATGATCACTTTGAAATATACCCAGTCCAATTCCGTATGCTTTGTAAAGGACGGACAGGCTATCGGTATCGGCGCCGGGCAGCAGTCCCGGATCCACTGTACCCGTCTGGCCGGTTCCAAAGCAGACAATTGGTGGCTGCGCCAGTCTCCACAGGTGATGAACCTGCCTTTTGTAGATTCCATCCGCCGGGCGGACCGGGACAACGCCATTGACCTGTATATCGGAGAGGACTATATGGACGTGCTTTCCGACGATGCATGGCCGGCTATCTTCAAGGAGAAACCGGAGGTATTTACCCGGGAGGCCAAGCGGGAGTGGCTTGACAAGCTCACCGGCGTGTCTCTTGGTTCCGATGCCTTCTTCCCATTCGGGGACAACATTGAAAGGGCCCACAGAAGCGGTGTTCAGTACGTGGCCCAGCCAGGTGGTTCCGTGCGGGATGACAACGTGATCGAGGTATGTAATAAGTACGGGATGACGATGGCATTTACCGGGATCCGGCTGTTCCATCATTAATTTAATCTTGATCGGGAACGTAGTATTTTCGAAAATACTACGTTTCTTTTTTGTAAAAAAGGTTGTGAGGAGCGAAGAATTGGAATATAATAGGAAAGGCATGAATTGATTGTGCAAAAAAAACGGTAAATCAGACAAATGAAAGCGAGGATATTATTTTATGGGTAAATATTTCGGAACGGACGGCTTCCGCGGGGAGGCAAACGTAGTCCTGACGGTAGAACATGCCTTCAAGGTGGGAAGATTCCTGGGATGGTATTTTGGACAGGATCACAAGGCAAAGATCGTGATCGGGAAGGATACCAGACGCAGCAGCTATATGTTCGAGGATGCGCTGTCCGCCGGTCTTACCGCCTCCGGCGCCAACGCCTATCTTCTGCACGTGACCACTACTCCCAGTGTATCTTATGTAACCCGGACGGAAGATTTTGACTGTGGGATCATGATCTCGGCCAGCCACAATCCTTTTTATGACAACGGGATCAAGATCATCAACGGCAAGGGACACAAGATGGAGGCTGAGGTAGAGGAGAAGATCGAGGCCTACATCGACGGGGAGATGGGAGAGATCCCGCTGGCCAAGAGGGATGATATCGGACGGACCGTGGACTACGCAGCAGGCCGGAACCGTTACATCGGCTATCTGATCTCACTGGCCACCCGTTCCTTCGAAGATATGCGCATCGGCCTGGACTGTGCCAACGGAAGCGCATTTGCCATTGCCAAGAGCGTATATGACGCCCTTGGAGCAAAGACTTATGTGATCAACAGCGAGCCGGACGGAACCAATATCAACACGAACTGCGGGTCAACGCATATTGAGGTACTGCAGCAGTTTGTCAGGGAGAAGAAGCTGGACGTGGGATTTGCCTTTGACGGAGACGCGGACCGGTGCATCGCGGTAGATGAGAACGGCAACGTGGTGGACGGAGATCTGATCCTTTATATCTGCGGAAAATATCTGAAAGAAAACGGCCGTTTGAACGGCGACACCATCGTGACCACCATCATGTCCAACCTGGGGCTCTACAAAGCCTGCGACAAGGCGGGGATCAGGTACGAGAAGACCGCAGTGGGCGATAAATATGTCTATGAAAATATGGTGCAGAATGATTTCTGCCTGGGCGGAGAGCAGTCTGGCCATATCATCTTCAGCAAGCACGCCACCACCGGAGACGGGATCCTGACCTCTCTCATGGTGATGGAAGTGATCCTGGAGAAGAAGATGAGCCTGGCCAAGCTTGCAGAGCCGGTGAAGATCTATCCCCAGCTTCTTAAGAACGTGCGGGTTGTGGATAAAAAGACGGCCCGGGAGAATCCGGAGGTAGTCAAGGCCGTAGAGGCAGTGGCCCAGGCCCTTGGCGACGACGGAAGGATCCTGGTAAGAGAGAGCGGCACAGAGCCGGTGCTGCGTGTGATGGTGGAGGCATCCACCGATGAACTTTGCGGGAAATATGTCGATCAGGTAATTGACGTGATTAAGGCGCAGGGCCTGGAAGCATAATTGTAATTGGGGACGTGGTATTTTTAAAAATACCACGTCCCAGATTGAAAATACCCTGTCCCCAATGAAAAAAAGGGTTCCACTCTAAAAGGAGTGGAACCCTTTTCCTATGATCTCGCTGGTGTTGGAGATAAGTAAAAATGCATCCGGCGCCTCTGCCTTGATATAATTTCGAAGCCGCACAGACTGGAAACGGTTCAGGACGGTGAGGACCAGGTATTTCTGTTCCCCGGAGAAGGCGCCCTTGGCGTCTACTACAGTGGCGCTCCTGTGAAGGTCGTCCTTGATAAAGCGGCAGATCGGTTCCGGATTACTGCAGACTACATTGAAATATTTGGACAGGTTCAGACTCTCGATAAATCCGTCTACCATGGAAGAGCGGACGGCAAGTCCCAGGAAGGAGTAGAGTCCGGTCTCGATACCGAAGACGAAACAACCTGCCAGGGCGATGAGGAAATCGGTGATAAGAAGTGCTTTCCCGATGTCAACGCTGGTATATTTCTTCAGGATCATGGCGATGATGTCTGTACCGCCGCTGGAAGAGCCGATATTGAAAAGAACTGCGGATCCCAGAGCCGGAAGGGCGATGGCGAAGGCCAGCTCCAGCATAGGCTGGTCCGTGAGAGGGCCGTTCATAGGGCAGATCCGCTCCAGAAGCGACAGGGCTACGGAGAGCAGGATGCTGCAGTATGCAGTCTTTGCAGCAAAATTTTTCCCCAGGATGAGAAAGCCCACAAGTAAAAGGAGCATATTGACGATAAAGTTGAAATCACCGGCGGAAATAAGTCCGCTTTTGGCCACGAGGACAGCCAGACCTGTGATCCCGCCAAAGGTGAAGTTATTGGTGAACTTAAAGAAGTAGGTTCCGACAGCGATCAGAAGGGTGCTGCCGGTCAGCAGCGCGAAATTTTTTGACTGTGACATCATAAGAATTCCTCCTTACGGAATATCTGTTGTGTAATCGTGACCATTGTATCCCCACGGCAGGGAAAAGTCAACGAGATCCTGAGGCCGGGAATCAGAAATCCGGAATCGGTATATAATATCTGTCATGAAGGAGGAAAGGACATGTATAGATATTTACCGATCACGGACATATACGCAAGAGAAATCCTGGATTCCCGGGGGAATCCTACCATAGAAGTAGAAGTACTGGCAGGGGATGAGTTCTGCGGCAGAGCCGGGGTCCCCTCCGGCGCCTCCACCGGACGGTTTGAGGCGGTGGAGCTGCGGGACAAAGAGAAACGGTACCGGGGAATGGGAGTCCGTCTTGCGGCAGAGCATGTAAATGCCAGGATCGCGCCGGAGATCATCGGTATGAATGTGTTTGACCAGGCGGCTCTGGATGGAGTTCTGCTGCGCCTGGACGGGACCCCGGACAAATCCAATCTGGGGGCCAACGCCATGCTGGGGGTTTCCATGGCGGCTGCCCGGTCTGCAGCGGCCGCCCTTGCCATGCCCCTTTATTCTTATCTTGGGGGAACCAACGCCAAAAGGCTTCCGGTGCCCATGATGAACGTGATCAATGGGGGGAGACATGCAGACAACACCATTGACATCCAGGAATTTATGATCCTCCCCGTGGGAGCCGATTGTTTCCGGGAGGGGCTGCGGATGTGCGCGGAAGTCTATCACGAATTGAAAGAACTTTTGAAAGAGAGAGGACACGCCACTTCCGTGGGGGATGAAGGAGGCTTTGCGCCGGACCTTGGAGATGCCAAAGAAGTGCTGGCCGCCCTGACAGAAGCGATACAAAGAGCAGGTCTGCAGCCTGGGAAGGACATGGCGCTGGCGCTGGACGCGGCAGCATCTGAGCTTTATGATCCGGACTTTAAGAAATATGTATTCCAGGGGGAGAGTAAAAAAACCGGGAAGAAAGTGATCCGGTCGGCGGAAGAGATGATCGATTATTATGAGGAACTGACAGAAGCGTTTCCCATCTTATCCATAGAAGACCCCCTGGATGAAGAAGACTGGGAAGGGTGGGAACTTATCACTACCCGAATGGGCCAGAACGTCCAGCTGGTGGGGGACGATCTGTTTGTGACCAACCGGAAAAGACTGGAGCAGGGAATCCAAAAAGGGGTGGGGAACGCGATCCTCATCAAGGTGAACCAGATCGGAACCCTTACAGAGGCCTTTGATGCCATTGAACTGGCGAAAAACGCAGGATACCGTGTTATAGTCTCTCATCGCTCCGGAGAGACGGCGGATGGGATCATCGCGGACATCGCGGTGGGATTTAATGCCGGACAGATCAAGGCCGGGGCGCCCTGCCGCTGTGAGCGGGTGGAGAAATATAATCAGCTTTTGCGGATCGAGGAGAGACTGGGGGAGATCGGAGAGTACAAAAGTCCGTTTTAGTAAAATCCGGAGGTTTTCCGGACTCTTTCCTTGTCAATCGCCGGATAGAGGGCGTATAATAGGGGACAGAGAGGGAAGGCAGGGTGAAGCTGCTGGGTGCAGGGGAGACTGAGGAAGGCTGAGGACGGGAGAGACACCGAAGAGTTTTTAAGAGATCTTCTGGGATATCCCCAGAATTGCAAGCTGGAAGCCACTCTGGTCCTGGGGATGCCGGCAGAACACGGACCGGCCTATGAACTGGAGAATCTTCCCGTGGAGAAGGTCCATGAAGGAGCCTTTGGCAGGGCAATGGAGTGGAAATAGGTTCCGAATGCACAGATGGTGGATAACGGAAGTTATCCACCATCTTTCGTAATCTCATTTCATGCAGTGCTTTTAAATATCTAAATCATAATCTGTTTTATATATTATAAAAGGTACATCCATTTTGATTAGTGTGAGGGATTAAAGTTTTGTTACGTTGACTGCCTGGGGTCCCTTAGCTCCTTCAGTTACGTCATACTCTACTTCCTGGCCTTCTTCCAGAGACTTGAAGCCTTCCATGTTCAACCCTGTGTAGTGTACGAATACGTCGTTGCCGGCCTCGTCAGAGATAAAGCCGTAGCCTTTTTGGTTGTTGAACCATTTTACTGTACCCTTCATCGTGATACCTCCATAAAAATAAAATGTAAAAAAATTAAGAAGCTGTACTATCTGCCTGAATATTGGTAGATAACACGCTGTCACCTTAGCATATATTTATAAAAAAGTCAATGGATTCGACAATTGTTTTTAATATTCTCTACAATTGTAGGAATAAGGATTTTAGGGTAAAATATGTATCAGAAAAGAAACTGCGATGACGGAAAACAAGGAGGATGACTATGAGACAGATCGCTGAGAAAATAGAAGAACTTGTAGGGCGCACGCCGCTTCTGGAAGTGAAACGGATCGAGGAGGCAGAAGGCCTTAAGGCAAGGCTTCTGGTGAAGCTGGAACTGTTCAATCCGGCGGGAAGCGTGAAAGACCGGACCGCGCTTTTCATGATCCGGGACGGGGAGGAGAAAGGACTCCTTAAGCCGGGATCGGTGATCATCGAGCCCACCAGCGGCAATACCGGGATCGGACTTGCGGCTATCGGCGGAGCCAGAGGATACCGGGTGATCTTCACCATGCCGGAGACTATGAGCGTGGAGCGTCAGAAGCTGTTGAAGGGATATGGAGCCGAGATCGTTCTGACGCCGGGAGCCAGAGGAATGGCAGGGGCGATTGAAGAGGCGGACCGCCTGGCTCGTGAGATTGACGGCGGGGTCGTGCTGGGGCAGTTTGACAACCCGGCCAATCCCATGGCTCATTACCAGACTACCGGCCCGGAGATCTGGGAAGATACAGAGGGCGAAGTGGACATCTTCGTGGCGGGAGCCGGAACCGGCGGAACCATCACCGGAACCGGGAAGTTCCTGCGGGAGAAAAAGCCCGGGATCCAGATCGTGGCAGTAGAACCCAAGGGCTCCTGCATATTGTCGGGAGGAGAGCCCGGACCTCACGGCCTGCAGGGCATCGGAGCCGGATTTGTTCCCAGTATCCTGGATACAGGGATCTATAATCAGGTAATCCCGGTAAAAGAAGAAGAAGCTTACGAGGCGGCCAGGCTGCTGGCAAGGCGGGAAGGGATCCTGACGGGTATCAGTTCCGGAGCGGCATTGTCTGTGGGGCTTAGGATGGCCAGAGAAGAAGGGAATGCAGGGAAGACTATTGTGGTACTGCTTCCTGACACCGGGGAACGGTACTTGTCTACACCGTTGTTCCAAGAGGGATAAACGAAAGAGAGGAAAAATTTATGATTACACTGACGGGGAAAAAGGTTTCAGAAGGGATCGTGATCGGAAAGCTTGTATTCTATAAGCGGGATGAGAGGGAGAACCGGCGGATCTATGTAAAGGACGTGGAGAAAGAGGTGCAGCGGTTCCAGAAAGCCAGACAGAAAGCAATGGCAGAGTTAAAGGAACTGTATGTGACTTCCATCCGGGAAGTGGGAGAAGCCAACGCAGCCATCTTTGAGATGCAGCAGAAGATCCTGGAGGAAGAGGAGTTCATGGACCGAGTGGTCAACATTGTGGTAGAAGAGAAGCTGAACGCGGAGTATGCGGTGCAGACCACGGCGGAAGAAATCCTCAAAGGCGTAGAAGGAGAAGGAAAAGAATATCTCCAGGGACACGGCGCGGATGTGAAGGATGTGGCGCTGCGGCTTCTGCAGATCTTATCCAGGAACTGGAAGGACCGTCTTTTGACCGATGAGCCCTTTGTCCTGGCGACTTCTGAACTGTATCCCAGTGAGGCGGTGCAGCTGGATAAATCAAAAGTACTGGGTTTTGTCACCCGTTACGGGACCATCAACTCCCATACGGCGGTGATCGCCCGGACCAAGAATATCCCTTCTGTGATCGGTCTTGGGGAGGCCCTGAAGAATGACTACGACGGGAAGACTATCATCATCGACGGATTTGAGGGAAAGATCTACATTGAGCCGGATCAGACGACGCTTGCGAAGATGAAACAGCGCAAAAGTGAGAACCGGACGCAGATCCAGAACCTGGAGCGTCTGAAAGGAAAAGAGAATATTACTCAGAGCGGTCAGAAGATCGACATCTGCGCCAATATCGGAAGCCGGGAAGACATTGAGAGCGTACTGCGAAGCGACGCGGGGGGCGTAGGGCTGTTCCGCAGCGAGTTCCTGTATATGGAAAACGGCGGGAAGCT
Source organism: Massilistercora timonensis (assembly GCF_048354975.1). Taxonomy (NCBI): domain Bacteria; kingdom Bacillati; phylum Bacillota; class Clostridia; order Eubacteriales; genus Massilistercora; species Massilistercora timonensis. Next base: position 21,528 of record NZ_DBGCJQ010000013.1, read on the forward strand.
GCCTACAGAGGAGCAGCAGTTCCAGGCGTACAAGCTGGCGGCGGAATCTATGGGACGCAAGAAAGTGGTGATCCGGACGGCGGACCTGGGCGGCGAGAAGATCGCAGACTGCCTGGACCTGGGCGGCGAGAAAAATCCTGCCATGGGAGTCCGGGGGATCCGGGTCTCCCTGGATAAGGAAGAGATCTTTATGACTCAGCTGCGGGCCATCTTACGGGCGAGCCTCTATGGAAACCTGTCGGTGATGTTCCCTATGATCTCCTCTGTGGCGGAAGTGCAACGGGCAAAGCTGCTCCTTGGAAGAGCGGGCAAAGAACTGAAGGCAGAGAAGATCCCCTATAATGAGAAGATTGAGGTGGGCGTGATGATCGAGACGCCGGCGGCAGTGATGATCAGCGGGGAGCTGACAAGAGAAGTGGATTTTGTCAGCATAGGGACCAATGACCTCACTCAGTTTACCCTTGGCATGGACCGGGGAAACGAGCGCCTGGAACCTTACTACAACCCCCATCATCCGGCGCTTCTTAAGATGATCCGGATCGTGGCCAACAACGTTCATCTGGAGAATAAGCGGATCAGTATCTGCGGCGACCTGGCTGCAGATCCGGAGATGACGGAATTCTTCCTTCAGATCGGCATTGATGAGCTTTCCGTGGCTCCGGGAGAAGTACTTAGCTTACGTAAGCGGATCCGGGAGATCCAGTAACAGCAAAACAACGCATTTACATTGCGGGCGTGTTTTGTTAAAATAAATTTGTTGTCTGTTAAAAGAATGAGAGTTACGAAGGAGGAAAACATGCTGGAAAAACTTTTTAAACTGAAAGAAAACGGCACAGACGCCAGGACAGAGATCCTTGCCGGAGTCACCACATTTATGACCATGGCTTACATCCTGGCGGTCAATCCCAGTATCTTAAGCGAGACGGGAATGGACCAGGGAGCGGTATTTACCGCTACCGCAGTGGCTTCTCTTCTGGGTACGCTGTTCATGTCTCTTTTTGCAAATTATCCTTTTGCCCTGGCTCCGGGCATGGGCCTGAACGCCTATTTTGCCTACACGGTAGTGCTGGGAATGGGATACAGCTGGGAGACGGCTCTGACCGCCGTATTTATTGAAGGTCTCATCTTTATCGTATTGTCCCTGACCAATGTGCGGGAGGCCATCTTCAACGCCATCCCCATGAACCTGAAGGCGGCGGTGAGCGTAGGTATCGGTCTTTTCATCGCGTTTATCGGACTGCAGAACGCCAAGATCGTGATCGGAGGCTCCACCCTGCTGCAGCTCTTCTCTGTAGAAGATTACAACACCCTTAATGGTGTGGAGGCAAGCTTCAACGATGTGGGGATCACAGTGCTCCTGGCAGTGATCGGCATCCTGATCACCGGGATCCTGGTGATCAAGAATATTAAGGGAAATATCCTGTGGGGGATCCTGATCACCTGGCTTCTTGGGATCATCTGCCAGCTGGCAGGACTCTATGTGCCCAACGGGGAGCTTGGTTTTTATAGCCTGCTTCCGGATTTCAGCAATGGACTGGCTATCCCAAGCCTGTCCCCGATCTTCGGAAAACTGCAGTTTGACGGGATCTTCTCTCTGGAATTCCTGGTAGTGATCTTCGCATTCCTGTTTGTAGATATTTTTGATACCCTTGGAACCCTGATCGGCGTGTCTACCAAGGCAAATATGCTGGATGAGAACGGGAAGCTGCCCCGGATCAAGGGAGCGCTCCTGGCGGACGCGGTAGCCACCACTGCAGGCGCGGTTCTGGGTACTTCCACTGTTACTACATTCGTGGAGAGTGCTTCCGGTGTCACCGAAGGAGGAAGAACAGGTCTTACATCCATCACCACAGCCATCCTGTTTGGCGTGGCGCTCCTGTTCTCACCCATCTTCCTGGCGATCCCGTCCTTTGCCACAGCTCCGGCTCTGGTAGTGGTTGGATTCTATATGCTGACCAACGTGGTGAATATTGATTTCAATGATCTGGCGGAGGCGATCCCCTGCTATATCTGTATCATCGCCATGCCGTTCTTCTACAGCATTTCCGAAGGAATCGCCATGGGCGTGATCTCCTACGTGGTGCTGAACCTGGTAACAGGTAAGGCAAAAGGACGGATCAGCGTGCTGATGTATGTGCTGGCAGTGCTGTTCGTACTGAAGTACCTGTTCCTGTAGAATAATTCAGAACAAAAAAATCCCTGTCTCCGCAGGATCCTGCGGGACAGGGATTTTTTTTATGCAGTTGCGAGCTGGAAGATTTCCTGAGCCAGCGCGAGAAACCGTTTCATCACCGGGTGATCGTTGTCATACCGGTAATAGATCCCAAAGGCAATCTCCGGGAGATCCCGGACAGGGATATAGCGAAGCCCGGGATCCCGGACCTGAGGCACGTCCGGATACAGGGTGTAGCCTAAATGAGCCTTTACAAGGACAAAGGCAGTGTCGATGTTATCCGTAAAGTACCGCTGTTCCGGAGAAAGGGCAGGGATGAGACGGCTCTGGATGGAGAAGAGATGTCCGGGGACCTGCCGGGAGGAACACACCACCAGGTTTCCCTGGAGCATATCTTTGGTGAGAACTTCATATTGGGCCAGTGGATGGTCGGGAGTACAGACACAGGCTATGGGGGCAGAAGAAAGCGCTTTGAAACGAAGGGCGCTTTTTTTCTGTCCTTCTTTGAAGTCAAAAGCCGCGCTGATCTTCTGGTTCTCCACAAGCCCCAGAAGGGAGGGGAATGGCACCATCCGGACAGAAGGGCGGAGGAGAGGAAATTCCAGGGCCAGCTGATGGAAGAGGCCCGGCAGCAGTTCTAAAGTCATGCGGTCGTGGCAGCCGATCTCCAGCGGAATCAGGCTCTCATGGCGGCCCAGACGCTCCTTGGCGGAGAAGGCGGTCTTCAGGATCAGTTCCGCGTCCGGAAGGAACTGCAGTCCCTCCTGGGTAAGGGAGACGCTTTTGCTGGTCCGGCGGAACAGCTTTACCTCCAGCTCTTCTTCCAGGGACTGGATCTGATGGCTCACCGCCGGCTGCGTGATCTTCAGGGCCTGGGAAGCCCGGGAAAAATTCAGGTGTTCAGCTACGGCGATAAAACATTCTAATTGGATGGTGTTCATAGAAACCTCCTTAAATAAATGAACAAATCGCTATCTATAAAGGGTGTTTATGGATTATAGCATTTTTGACCTTGGGATTCAAGATTTAGATTTATTAAGAAAGTGTTCAGGATTGATTAAGTTTTGTCTTTTATAATGAAAACGGATCAAAGGAGGTGTGGAATGAAAAATATATTGGACTATCTGGAACGTACGCAAAAAAGATATCCCTGTAAGACGGCGGTAGATGACGGAAATATCCGGATGACCTGGGTGGAACTGACGCGGCTGGCCCAGGGGATGGGAACGGCTTTTGCCCGTCGGACGGATCCGGGCCGGCCGGTAGTGATCCTGATGGAGAAGAGCGCGGCGGTACTGGCGGCTATGTTGGGTGTGGTGTATGCAGGTTGTTTTTATGTCATGCTGGATCCGGGGCAGCCGGTCCAGAGAAGGAAGAAGATCCTGGAGACGTTAACCCCCCAGCTTATTGTAGGGGATGAAGAGGCGGGGAGGAAAGTCCGCGAGACGGGTCTTGAGATTCCCGTCTGCTTTCTGGAAGACGCAGTCAGAACCAAACCGGATCCGATCCTCCTGGGGAGGATCCGGGAAGAAGCAAAGGAGACGGATCTTCTCTACAGCCTTTTTACCTCCGGGTCTACTGGAACACCAAAGGGAGTGGCGGTGAGCCATCAGGCAGTGATACAGTTCCTGGGGCATTTTACAGAGATTTTCGATCTTCGTGCGGATGACCGGATCGGGAATCAGGCGCCTTTTGATTTTGATGTGTCGGTGAAGGACATTTATTCTTGTGTGATGACAGGGGCGACGCTGGTTCTGATCCCTAAGGAGTATTTTTCCATCCCGCCAAGACTTGTGGATCTTCTCTGCGAGAAGCGGATAACCGTGATGATCTGGGCGGTATCGGCGCTTTGTCTGATCTCGGCTCTCAAGGGGCTGGAATATCGGATTCCGAAGGATGTGCGTATAGTTATGTTCAGTGGCGAGGTGATGCCGGCGGGACAGTTGATTTGCTGGCAGGAAGCGCTTCCGGAAGCGGAATTTATCAATCTCTATGGTCCTACAGAGGTCACCTGCAATTGTACCTTCTACCGGATCCGGGAGAAATGGGAGGCATTTAACAGGCTGCCCATAGGAAGTGCTTTCCCGGGCCGGCAGGTGTTTCTTCTGGACGAAAAAGGAGAAAGGATCACAGAGGAGGGAAAGGCTGGTGAGATCTGTGTATCCGGGGAATCTCTGGCTGAGGGGTATTATAATAATCCCGAAGAGACGAAGAAGCGCTTTCATTTTTATACAGCGCAAAGCGGTGAGGAAAAATGCTGTTATCACACGGGAGACCTGGGATTTTACGGAGAGAATGGATTATTATATTTTGCCGGACGGAAGGATTTTCAGATCAAGTATATGGGACACCGGATCGAACTGGAGGAGATCGAAGGATGTCTGGAGCAGATGGAGGGTGTTTCCCGGTGCTGCTGTATCTTTGACCGGGAAAAGCAGAGGATCGCGGCTTTCTATACAGGGAAGGAAGTCCCCCCGGTAGTGCGGAAAGAGCTGAAGGATAAAGTGCCTTCCTATATGGTGCCGGGTAAGATCACCCGTGTGCCGGTGATCCCGCTGAATAAGAATGGCAAGACGGACAGAGCGTATTTTCAGAACAGACAGGAGGTATAAAGATGGACAGGCAAAGTTTGGAGCGGGGGATTATCCGTTATGGAACCCCATCCTACTTCTTTGATATGGATCTTTTGACGGAGAATTTCCAGGCATTCCGAGAGATTCTGGGAGCGCGGGCAGGTCTTTGTTTTGCCATGAAAGCTAATCCGTTTCTGGCGGAACAGATGGCAGAGATGGCGGACCGGCTGGAGGTGTGTTCTCCGGGGGAATTCAAGATCTGCCGGGAGCTCCAGATAACGCCGGAGAAATTGTTCCTCTCCGGAGTGCTGAAGAAAAAGGAAGAAGTGTATGAGATGCTGGAGTACACGAAAGGACAGAGCGCATTTACCGTGGAATCCCCTCAGCAGTTTCAGTATCTGGTAGACTGGTGCGAGGAGAGCCGGCAGACGGTTCCGGTGTATCTGCGCCTTACCAGCGGCAATCAATTTGGTATGGACTGGCAGACTCTTCTGAGTATTGTGGAACTGCGGAAAGGATGTCCTTATGTACAGATCAAGGGGATCCACTTTTTCTCCGGAACGCAGAAAAAAGGGACGGCGAAGATCCGGGAGGAGATCGCTTATCTGGACCGGCGCTGCCGGGAATTGGAGGAAGAGTATGGATTCTCGGTAGAAACGCTAGAGTACGGGCCCGGTCTTTCAGTGGCTTATTTCCAGGGGGAAGAAGACCGGCTGCAAGTGGATCTGCAGGAAACCGCAGAGGCGCTGGAGGCTATGGAGTGGCGGGGAAATGTGATCCTGGAGATGGGGAGAGCCCTGACTGCATGCTGCGGCTATTATCTCACCAGGATCTGCGAAGTCAAGCAAAGTGACGGGAAGAATTATTGTATGACGGACGGCGGTATCCATCAGCTTCACTATGATGGTCAGATCCGGGGGATGTATCTTCCGAAGATCCAGATGATCCCGGGAAGCCAGGAGGCAGATGAACAGGAGTGGACGGTATGCGGAGCTTTGTGTACCGTTAATGATCTGCTGCTTTGCCGTGTGCGGCTGGCGGGACCGGCCATTGGAAAAACACTGGTTTTTGAACAGACAGGAGCCTACTCGGCGACAGAGGGGATGGCTTTGTTTTTAAGCAGGGAACTTCCGGCGGTGGCGCTTTACAGCCGGGATATGGGCTGGAAGCAGATCCGCCGTCGGCAGTCGACTTATCCCTGGACAATGAAAAAGGAGGAAGCAGAATGGAAACATTGTTAATGATCTTAAATGAGATTGACGACAGTATAGAGTATGAGAAGGAGGAGGCGCTGATCACAGGAAGAGTGTTGGATTCCTTTGCTGTGATCACTCTGGTGTCAGAACTGGAAGCGGCTTACGACGTCCGGATCGAGGCGGCGCAGATGACGCCGGAGAATTTCAACTCTGTCCGGGCAATGTGGGAGATGATCCAGAGATTGAAGGGGTAGACAGTTTATGGCGTATCATACAGGACTTTATCTCTTTTTATTCCTTCCGGCCGCTCTGGCGGCTTATCAGATGGTTCCCCAGCGGCACCGCTGGAAGATCCTGCTGCTTTTTGGCTATCTGTTCTTCTATCTGATCAGTGGGGAGCTTTTGCTGTACCTCCTGGGAACAACAGCCTTTACTTATCTGGCCGGGCAGTGGATCGAGAGTGCGAAAAGAAAGAGAAAACGGTGGGTGCTGACCTTGGGAGTAACGGTGCTCCTGGGGGTGCTGGGGTATCTGAAGTACGCGCCGTTTCTTGTAAGGAATCTGAATTTCCTGGCAGAGAAGATGCTGGGAGGAGAGCTTTTTACGGTTCAAAAACTGCTGCTCCCGGTAGGCATTTCCTTTTATACATTGCAGGCAGTGGGGTATCTGGCAGATGTGTACTGGGGGAAGATCAAGGCGGAGACTCATCCGGGAAAGCTGGCGCTTTTTCTGGGATTTTTCCCTCAGATCATGGAAGGTCCAATCAGCATGTACTCCCAGACAGCAGATCAGCTCTGGGAAGGGAAGGCACTTTCGTCCGCAGACTTATGGAACGGCGGGGCGAGGATCCTGTGGGGTCTTTTTAAGAAGCTGGTGATCGCGGACCGTCTCTATATCCCGGTGCGGCAGATCTTTGGCCATTATCAGGATTACGGCGGCCTGATCACGGCAGCAGGAGCGGTAGCGTATACCATTCAGCTTTATATGGAATTTTCAGGCTGTATGGACATTGTGATCGGCAGCGGCCGGATGTTTGGGATCCGTTTGCCGGAGAATTTCCGTCAGCCCTTTGCCTCTGCGGATGCGGCGGAATTCTGGAGGCGCTGGCACATTACTCTGGGAACCTGGCTGAAGACCTATGTGTTTTATCCGGTTTCCATGTCCGGCCCGGTAAAGCGCTGGAATCAGTTTGGTAGGAAGCATTGCGGCAAATATATTACAAAGCTGGGGGTATCGGCCATGGCGCTGTTCCCTGTCTGGCTGTGCAACGGTCTTTGGCATGGACCCAGGTGGAGTTATATTTTCTTTGGTATGTATTATTTTGCCGTCCTGATGACAGAAATCGCCCTGGAACCGGTGGGAAAATTTATCAGGAGGGGGATTCACATCCGGGAGGAAGCATGGTGTTGGCATGGAATAAGAGTATTGAAGACCTGGGCGATCATCTTTACGGGAGAGTTGTTTTTCCGGGCAGATGGTTTCCGGGCCGGACTTGCGATGTTTCTTAGTATTTTCCGGGAATTTTCTCTGGAGCCTCTTTGGGATGGTTCGTTCCTGAAGTTGGGACTTCGGCCTGGAGATTTTTATGCGGCAGCCATTGGGTGTCTGGTAGTGGGAATTTATGGAATGGCCAGGGAGAGAGGATGGATCCGGGAGGCGGCGCTGGAGGAGATGAGGCCTTCTCTTCGCTGGGGACTTTGCTACAGCCTGATCTTGGCGGTAGTGATCTTTGGAGCATATGGAACAGGATATCAACAGGTGGATTTGATTTATGCAGGATTTTAAGAAGAAGTTAAAAACAGGGATCAGAAAACTGGGAGGAGCAGGCGCGTTTACGGGGATCCTGCTGTGTATTCTTCTTTTCCTTTCCCAGGGGGTGGTCAGGCTTGTGAAAGAAGATGCAGGGCTATTGCTGGAAGGAAATAAGAGTATTGCAGGGATCCAGGGAGAGAAAGAACATACCATCGACCTGCTTGTAGTGGGAGACAGTGAAAGTTATACTACAGTCTCTCCCATGCAGCTGTGGCAGGAACAGGGGATCACTGCCTATGTCTGTGGAAAACCGGGACAAAAGATCCAGGAAAGCTACTATGCCTTGAAGACGGCTTTTAAAACACAATCTCCTAAAGTGGTGCTTCTGGAGACAAATGTAATATATCGTTATAAAGGGGATATGGCAGGAATCCAGACCTTGTTGAGTGAACTGCGAAGTTATTATTTCCCGATTTTCCGTTTTCATGATGTGTGGAAACCGCTTCTGACCGGAGAGCGTTATCCAGGCGAAGCATACAAGGGATTTCAGATCCGAACAGGGGTCAAACCTTATCGGGAAGGAAGCTATATGAAAGAGACCACCGAACAGAAGAAGATTGAAAAGATGAACCTGCGCTATATGGACAAGATCATAAAGCTGTGCAGGGAGAACGGGGCGGATCTTTTGCTTTACAGCGGCCCCTCCCCGGTGAATTATAATTTCAGGAAGCATAATGGTCTGGCGGCCTTTGCAAAGAAAAAGGGTCTGACTTATCTGGATCTGAACCTGGAGGAACTGGGGATCAACTGGGAAACAGATACGACGGACAAGGGAGATCATCTGAACCTGTCAGGGGCTGAGAAGGTAACCAGACATCTGGGGAAATTTCTGGCAGAATCCAGGGAGCTTCCAGACCGGCGCGGGATGGAAGGATTTGAAGAATGGGATGAAAACGCAGAGAAGTTTGCCGAAGAAGCAGGACCAAAACTTCTGAAGATCCGTAGCGGAACTGCGAAGAAAGGATAGAAAACCTATGGAGAAGGAACAGATATTGATCATTGAGGACGACCCGGATATCCGGGAAGGGGTGCGTATTCTTCTGGAAAGTGAGAATTATGAAGTCCGGGAGGCGCCGGATGGGGCAAAAGGCCTTGCGGCATTGGAGGAGTCTACGGATCTGGTGATCCTGGACGTGATGATGCCGGGGATGTCAGGGCTGTGTACCTGCCGGGAGATCCGCAAGAGGTCGTATGTCCCGGTGCTTTTTCTGACGGCCAAAGCGCAGGAATCGGACAAGCTGATCGGACTGATGGCCGGCGGGGACGATTATCTGGCGAAACCATTCTCCTATACAGAACTTCTGGCAAGAGTCAAGGCATTGCTGCGCCGTTACAGGGTTTACAGCGGGAAAAAGATTCTGGAGGGGGACGGACAGGAGGAATATCTGGAGGCTGGGGATATCCGCCTTCATAAGGAATATAATCAGGTTTATGTAAGTGGAACGGAAAGAGATCTGACAGAGACAGAATATGGGATCCTGAAACTTTTGATGTCTCACCCGCGGAAAGTTTTCTCGGCCAGAAATCTTTATGAAAGCATTTGGGAGGAGCCTTATTTCTACAACTGTAATTCCACCGTCACTGTGCATATCCGGAAGCTTCGCCTGAAGATAGAAGAGGATCCGCAGAATCCCAGGAGGATCCAGACAGTTTGGGGAAAGGGGTATCGATTCGATGGCAGCGCTTAACAGAAAGGACTCTCTTTCCTTTCTGCTGCTGCGGCTGGTAGCCGGCGCGCTGGCGGCCGGGGTTCTTTTCTTTTATTTTTTGAGTTTCGCGGGAGATTATCTTGTAGTCTGCTGGTATCAGAGCAGTGATTATGTGGAGCGCAGGGAAAGAGAATATACGGAGAACCTGCAGGATTATGTGACAGATAATGAGATCAGCATAAAAGACGGGAAAAAGATCACAGAGTGGGTGAAGGAGCAGAAGATCCTGGCGCTGAAGATCTATCAGGATCAATGGCTGGTCTACGATTCCTATTACCTTCGGGATATGGAAAATCTTACAGAAGAGGAGCGGGAACAGAAGTACAACTCGCGGGAGAACTATTATCCGGTTCGGTTCCCGGACGGAAACGGAGAAGTGGTCTTCTACGGAGCCTATCAGTATCAGTTATATAATTTTGTCATGATCCTGGAACTTTTGGCAGCGTTTTTCCTGTTTCTCGGACTGGTGCTTTGGGGAGTAAGGAGAAAGATGGACTATATCCGCCAGCTGGGACGTGAGATTCAGATCCTGGAAGGCGGGGATCTGGAATATCCGATCACTGTGGAGGGGAAAGATGAACTGGCTGTGCTGGCGAAAGGGCTGGAAGCCATGCGCTGTTCCCTTAAGGAGCAGATGGAGCAGGAGGCGCAGCTTGCGAAGGCGAACCAGGAGATCGTGACGGAGATGTCCCACGATCTGCGGACCCCGCTGACTTCGATCCTGCTGTACACAGAGATCCTGCGGAAAAGGAATGGGATCAGTGAAGAGAAGCTTCAGGAATATCTGAGGAAGATCGATGAGAAGGCCCGGCGGCTGAAACAGTTGTCGGATCATCTCTTCCGATATGCGCTGGTGGCGGGGGAGGAAAGCCCCAGGCTGGAGGAGCCGGAGCAGTATCGGGAGGTATTCTATGATCTGCTCTCGGAGACTTGCAGTTATCTGGAGGAGAAGGAATTTCAGACGGAAGTTCATATAGACTGGGAGGAGAGAAGGATTCGGACAGACAGGACCTATGTTGCCCGTATCCTGGACAATATTACGTCTAATATTGTGAAATATGCAAACAAAAATGAGCCGGTAGTTATTCGCTGTGGTGCCAGCCGCGATACAGTGCGGCTGACCTTTGCAAATGGTGTTGGCATACCGGCAGGAAGGGAGGAGAGTACGGGGATCGGTCTCATCAATGTGAAAAATATGATGGAACGGATGGGAGGGACCTGCCGGACGGAGCAAAGCAGAGAGCGGTTTTCTCTTACGCTGCTGTTTCCCTGTATATGAAATGTTAAAAGCAGCCACACGGGATTTTTGTGTGGCTGCTTTTGAAATGTCAGATTATTCTGTTCGCAGGGCTGTTACCGGATCGCTTTTTGCCGCCTTGCGGGAAGGGATGAGACCTCCCAGCAGAGTCAGGATCACACTTAACAGGATCAGGATCACGGCAGGAACTACAGGCAGGAACGCATTGACGTCGTTGGTGTCCGCAATGTGGTGGATCAGGGCGTTGCCGGGGATCAGGATCAGAAGGGTTGCTCCGATACCGATCAGTCCGGCGCACAGGCCGATGATGAAGGTCTCCGCGTTGAACACCTGGGAGATGTTCTGCTTGGAGGCTCCAATGGCCCGCAGGATGCCGATCTCTTTCTTGCGTTCCAGAACGCTGATGTAGGTGATAACGCCGATCATGATGGAGGATACGATCAGGGAAATGGCCACAAAGGCGATCAGCACATAGCTGATGATGTCGATGATGTCTGTGACAGAGGACATCATGGAGCCCACCAGATCGGTATAGGTGATCACCTGCTCGTCTTTTCCTTCTTCTTCCATCCGGCTGTTATAGTGATCCAGGATGGATACCACCTGTTCCTTGCTCTCGAAATCCAGAGGATAGATGTCAATGGAAGATGGCTCGGCAAAATCCACATAGCCAAGGGTGGTCAGGTTGCCGTCGTAGGAAGCGTCCTGTCCGGAACTCATGGACATCATCAGTTCCGTTAAGTCTTCCCCGGTCATGTTCATCTGGAAGGCCTCCGCGAAAGCGTCTGCATCAACGCTGATGGCATCCTGGAGGGCGCTGCCGATGTTGGACATGGCGCCCCCAAGGGCCTTTGTCATGCCGGAAGCAAGCTGGGTCATCATCTGCTGCAGGGCGGAAGAGATCTGGTCTTTCAGAGCGTCTCCGATGGCGTTGCCGTAGGAGGCCATAGCGCTGCCCATATAGGTTTCCACTGCTTTCATAAGCTGGTCTTCCAGAGCGTCCGTATCTACCGTTGCCGCCAGTCCTTCCGCCAGGCGCCGCTGGCCGTCCTCTGTCTGGAGATACGTAAGGAAGTGGAGACCCATCTGAGTGGGATCCGGTTTGCCCTGCTCTTTGGCATAGGCGCTGTAGCCGGAGACCAGAGCGGAAGATAAGGATTCCATCTGTGCATCGGTGATGGTGACATCAGCGGTTTTGGCGATATCATCTGCCCAGGAATTTACCACAGAGAGACCATCGCCGCTCATATAGGATTCCAGAGCATGGTAGAAGTCATCAACAGTCGCAGGTTCTTTATTGGATAAAGAATTTTTAAATCCCTCTTTGAGATTTGATAAAAGTTTCTGCACCTGTGTGTTGGATACAGTAACGTTGGCAGTCTTTTTTACAATCTCCAGGATTGCCTCTTTCATAACCTTTTTGGCGGCATCTGTTTTCAGATATCCCTCAAAGCTGCTCTGCAGCCCGGAGTAATCCGCTTCCGGGTGTTCCTTCCCATACTGATTAAAACCTTCCATCAGGCTTGCGGCCATCTGACGGAACCCCTCCTGGGAGACGGGGATCTCCATGCTTCCCATCATCTCTTCCAGATCTACCGTGCCAAGATCGGGCAGGTCTATATTCAGATTGCCCAGATCGATCAGGCCGGACAGATCCATGGAATCTCCGGCGCTTGCGAAGACATCCGCGAAGTCAAAAGAACTGGAGAGATCCGAGAAGGCACTTTCATCGAATCCGAAGGCTTCTCCCAGTTTTCCCTCGTCAATGGTGACCAGGGATTCCATATCGAAATCATTTTCGGAACTGTCTTCCCCAAAGGGTTCCCCGGTAAATACATTGATGTCTGGATCTTCCAGCTGCTTTTGTACAATCTGGCTCTCCTGTGCCTGCTGTGCCACATGGCGGGTCAGGGCAGGAGTGTAGCCGATGCCGGAGGTGAGAACGAAGCCGTTGCCGTCTTCTGAGGGCTGTACTACGCCTACGATCCGGATATCCTCTCCTTGTTCCACCAGATCCCGCATGTAGTCAGAGTCGTCCGTCTTGTCAGTCCATACCTTGTACTGACTGTCGTACTGGTAGTAGTCGGAGCTGTTGACCAGCTTGAAGGAAGCGCCAAGCAGGTCTTCATAGGAATAGTCCCCCATATCTTCCGGGGTGTCTACATTTTCTTCATCAATAAACTGCTGGATCATGGCATCCAGCTCATCGGAATCCCGAAGACCCAGGGTGTAGAGCAGAAAATCGCTGATGTTTCCGCTGGAAGTCAGAACGATAACGCACTCGTTATAATTCTGGGGCCAGCGTCCTGCCTTGACGTCGTACTGCCCCTGGTAGAGGTCGGTATTCTCCGGCATCTCATAGAACACATCGGTGCTCATCATGGCGGACATCATGGAATTGGAGCCGCTGGAGGAACCCAGGCCCAGTTCCTCGAAGGAACGGTCAGGGTGTACCTGGCGGACGGAGGAGTCCTCCAGCCGGTAGATCTGAGGCGTGATGCTGTAGGAATATTCAATGGCATGGGTGTATTTTTCTATGCCGCTTTTCCCGCTGTCCAGGTAGGACTTGAGGGCGCCCAGGTCATTGGAATCCATGGTGGAGAACATATTGGTGACCATCTGGATCACGCCTACGTCCCCTTTTTCCGTATCTGAGGCGGAGCCGCCGCCGGTTTCCCCGCCCATCATGGAGGAGAGGTCCAGGCCGGTGCTCTGGATCTGCAGAGGGTATTCGGCCAGGGTGTCGGTCTCAATGGACTTGATATAGGCGTTGACGCCGTTGGACAGAGCCAGGATCAGGGCGATGCCGATGATGCCGATGGATCCGGCGAAGGAAGTAAGAAGGGTACGGGCCTTCTTGGTACGCAGATTGTTAAAGCTCAAAGACAGGGCCGTGAGAAAGGACATGGAGGCCTTCCCCATATTCCGATGTTCCGGCTCTTCCAGAGTGGTCTCGTCGATCTCAAAAGGATTGCTGTCAGAGCGGATCCTGCCGTCCCGCAGGTTGACGATGCGGGTGGAATACGCCTGCGCCAGCTCCGGGTTGTGGGTGACCATGACCACCAGGCGGTCTTTGGCCACCTGTTTTAGAAGGTCCATTACCTGGATGCTGGTCTCACTGTCCAGGGCTCCGGTGGGTTCGTCGGCCAGCAGGATGTCCGGGTCGTTGACCAGGGCCCGGGCGATAGCCACCCGTTGCATCTGGCCGCCGGAGAGTTGGCTGGGCCGTTTGTGGACCTGATCTCCAAGGCCTACTTCATCCAGGGCTTTCTGCGCCCGCTGCCTGCGCTCGGATTTTCCGATGCCGGAGATGGTCAGGGCCAGCTCCACATTTGCCAGGATGGTCTGGTGGGGGATCAGGTTGTAGCTCTGAAAGACGAAACCAATGGTGTGGTTCCGGTAGGAGTCCCAGTCCCGGTCTTTGTATTTCCGTGTGGAGACTCCGTTGATAATAAGATCTCCGCTGTCGTAGCGGTCCAGGCCGCCGATGATATTTAAAAGGGTGGTCTTGCCGGAGCCGCTGGGTCCCAGGATAGACACGAATTCATTGTCCCTTAGATTTAAGCTTACGTCGTCCAGCGCCTTCTGGACCAGGCTGCCGGTGCGGTATTCTTTACAGATGTGTTTGATCTGAAGCATGATGTCTCTCCTTTTCCATAAAACAGTTCTTATTATAAAGAGCGCCGGGAGAATCGTCAACGGAATGCTCATGTACGGTAAGGAAGCAAGCAACCGAAAACAAGAGATAGACCGCCAGCACTACACTATTCCGAACCAAAGACCAAAAGATAAGCATTGTGGGAAAATCTAAACTTTTGGA
>NZ_DBGCJQ010000014.1:0-2970 GCF_048354975.1 Massilistercora timonensis
TGGATGGCTTTGATATCTGCCGGCAGGTCCGTGAGGAGAAGAATACGCCGATCATTATGGTTTCGGCCAAGAAGGATGATATCGATAAGATCCGCGGACTGGGTCTTGGTGCGGATGATTATATGACCAAGCCGTTCAGCCCAAGTGAGCTGGTTGCACGTGTGAAGGCGCATATGGAGCGTTATAACCGGCTGGTTGGTTCCAATGTGCATAAGAATGATGTGATCGAGATCCGTGGTATTAAGATTGATAAGACGGCCAGGCGTGTGTGGGTCAATGGTGAGGAGACGACGTTTACTACTAAGGAGTTTGATCTTCTGACTTTTCTGGCTGAGAATCCGAACAGGGTTTTTACAAAGGAGGAGCTTTTCCGGGAGATCTGGGATATGGAGTCTGTGGGTGATATCGCTACGGTTACGGTGCATATCAAGAAGATCCGTGAAAAGATCGAGTTTAATACGGCCAAGCCTCAGTATATTGAGACGATCTGGGGTGTGGGGTACCGGTTTAAGGTGTGACAGAAATGTGATAAAAATGGAGGGGAATATCGTATGGTGATAGCCCCTCCTTGTTTTTAGGATGAAAAGGACGAACTATGGAAGACAGATTATACAAGAAACTGGAAGCGTACGGTAAGAGTGATTTTTATCCGTTTCATATGCCGGGGCATAAGAGGAATCCGCTGGCTGTGGAGGGGGATTTTCCGGTGGAGAGGGATATTACGGAGATTGATGGGTTTGATAACCTGCATCATGCTGAGGATATTTTGAAAAGGGCCCAGGAGGATGCTGCACGGCTTTATGGTGTGCCGGAGAGTTTTTACAGTATTAATGGAAGCTCCGGGGCGATCCTGGCGGCGGTGTCTGCGGCTGTGGATAAGGGGGGACAGATCCTGGTGGCAAGGAACTGCCATAAGGCGGTTTACCATGCGATTTATCTGCGGGAGCTGAGTGCCACGTATATTTATCCACAAGAGGATCCGAAATTGGGGATAAACGGAGGGATTTCACCCGGCCGTGTGGAAATGTATCTGGCGGAAAATCCGGAGATCCAGGCGGTGCTGATCACTTCACCGACTTATGACGGCATCGTGTCGGATGTGGCTAGGATCGCGGAGATCGCGCATCGCTATGGTGTGCCGCTGATCGTGGATGAGGCTCACGGGGCGCATTTTCGGTTTTCGGATTATTTTCCGGTGTCTGCGGCGCAGCTTGGTGCGGATGTGGTGATCAACAGTGTGCATAAGACGCTGCCCTGTCTGACCCAGACGGGGGTGATCCACCTGTGCAGTGATCGTGTGAGCCGGGAAAAACTGAAGCGTTTTCTGGGAATCTATCAGAGCAGCAGTCCTTCTTATATTCTTATGAGCAGCATTGATGCGTGCATGGATAAGCTGGAGCGTGAGGGGGATGAGATGTTCCGTGTGTTTACGGAGAATCTGGAAAAAGCACGCAGGCGTCTTTCCGAGTGTAAGTATATCCGGCTGGTAACGCCGCAGGCCTGTGAGTGCCAGAGAGTTTTTGATTTTGACAGATCCAAGATATTGCTTTCTACTGTGGACAGCTCGCTGAACGGCCGGGAGCTGCACCAGATCCTCCGGAGGGAGTTTCATCTGGAAATGGAGATGGAGGCGGAGAATTATGTGCTGGCGCTGGCGGCTGTGGGTGATACGGCGGAGGGTTTTGAGCGGCTTTGTGATGCTATTGAAGAGATCGACCGCCGTGAATCGTTAAAATACAGAGAAGAGGCTGTGGAGAAGGAGCCTTTGAAAAACGGAAAAATGAAGCAGATCATGCGGATCTCCCAGGCTATGGATGCGGAGAGTGAGCGGTGTCCGCTGGATGAGTGTATCGGACGTACGTCCGGGGAGTTTGCATATCTTTATCCGCCGGGGATCCCGCTGATCGTTCCGGGGGAACAGATTTCTGGACATTTCGTAAAAAATGTGAGAAGATACCTGGAACAGGGCTTTGAGGTCCAGGGCCTGAGCGACCAGACCAGTGAGACGGTGTGTGTTGTGAGAAATGAGATGTGAGGTGCGTGGCAGCAGACGGATCTGTGTATTACGGATCAGAGCGTGTATAGTAACGCATATGCAGCAGAGGAGACATATGGGAAAGATTTTTTACATTATGGGAAAAAGCTCTTCCGGTAAGGACAGTATTTACAGACAGCTGGAGGGGAATCAGGAGCTGGGGCTTAAGCGGCTTGTGATCTATACTACCCGTCCGATCCGGGATGGAGAGGAGAACGGAAGAGAATATTTTTTTGCAGATGAGAATAAACTGAAGGAGTTCCGAAGAAACGGGAAGCTGATCGAGGCGCGTACTTATCAGACAGTTTACGGGCCGTGGACATATTTTACTGCGGATGACGGGCAGGTGTCTGTGGGTAATGACAGCTATCTGGGAATCGGTACACTGGAGTCTTTTGTGAGGCTCCGGGAGTATTACGGCAATGAAGTGATGTGGCCTATTTATATAGAGGTGGAAGACGGAGAGCGTCTGGAGCGTGCGCTTGCCAGGGAGAAGACCCAGGAGGTGCCGAAGTACGAGGAGATGTGCAGACGTTTTCTGGCAGACCAGAATGATTTTTCCGAGGAAAATATTCTTAAAGCAGGTATATGGAAGCGTTTTGAGAATCATAATCTGGATGAATGTGTGAAGGAGATCGTAAATTATATAAAATCTGTACAATAAGGAAAAATAGTTTTTTTTATACAGAAGATTATGTTATAATTAGTTGAAAGATGTCCGCCGGGTATAACGGAGGGCACAAAAGGCAGAAAGAGGTGATTCTTATGGCAGGATTTCATGACATCATCGGCCATGACGATATAATCAGGCATTTGAAGAATGCGATAGAGACAGGGAAGGTATCCCACTCTTATATTTTTACAGGGGAACCGGGATCCGGCAAGAAGCTTCTTGCGGGGACTTTTGCAGCAGCGCTGCAGTGTGAATCGGGAGA
>NZ_DBGCJQ010000015.1:0-18972 GCF_048354975.1 Massilistercora timonensis
GCGCATTGACGGGAAGTGGAAAAGAGAGGTATAATCAGGAGAGTGGGGGAAGGAATATGAAGAGTTGGATGAAAGTGCTTTTGCTTATCCTGGCAGGAGTGCTGGCGCTGGGGGCAGGAGCCTTTGGAGCCTGGTATTTCCTGGAGAAGCAAAATGAGCAGGAGATGGAAGAGATAGAGCGACAGGCCCGGGAGGCCGTTAAGGAGGAACAGGCAGTGGAGAAGGAGACGATCCGGATTGAAGGGCTGTCTTTTGCGCGGATCTCGGATCGGGAGATTGAGGTCCGGTGGCCGGATCAGTGGGACGCTTCTGTTAGGGAATATCAGGTGGAGCGGCGGACGCCGGGGACAGAGGGCTGGGAGCAGGTGGGAAGCCTGCCGGCCGGTCAGGGAACGGAAGAAGGACAGTTGTCCTGGGTGGATACCCTGGAGGACAGTTCCATCCGGCAGTATGAGTACCGGGTGCAGGCAGAGCCTTTGGATCCGGAAGCTTATGAGGTTGAGGATGGAGAGCCGGTGATGGCCAGCAATCTTCTCCTTTGCATCGATCCGGGCCACTACGCTGGCAAGAACCTGATCCAGACGGAACCGGTCTATGCGGAGGGGGATTTCACACTGCCACTTGCCCAGGAACTTGAGAAGATCTTAAGAGAAGAATATGGAGTGACTGTCAGGATGACCAGGGAGTCCGGGGATATCACGCTTGAGGGATATAGTAATGATGAACTGGATTCCCGGCACATCAGCCTGCGGGGCGAGGCGGCTAAAGGGGCGGATCTCTTTATCTCTCTTCACACCAACGCCAATCTGGATGGGGCCAATGGCTGTGCCACCGAGGAACAGCCCATTTCCATTAATAAGCCCATCCTGATCCTTAATGAGCCGGCCTGTCAGGATCCCCAGGTGATCCGGCTGGCTAACCGGATCGGAAGCGGTCTTGCAAAGGCAAGTCTGGATCTCGGGATCGCAGCGAAGGGTGCTTTCCAGGAAGTAAAGGCCGCCGGGGAGATCCGGGAGTGGACGGACGCCTACAATGACGCCACGAATGTGGAAGGCACTGTCTGCCGCAGGATGGGCCAGAGCGGAGATTATTATGGAGTGCTCCGGGGAGCGGCCAATGTGGGAGTGCCGGGGATGATCATTGAGCATGGATTCCATACAGTGCCTGAGATGCGGGGCACGGCGAAGACCGGAGAACTGGCAAAAGCCTGGGCCCGGGCGGATGCGGAAGGCATTGCGGAAGGATTTGGATTTCTATAGAAAACAAAAGGAAGAAACGGGGGAATGAGAGATGTTTTGTGGAAATTGCGGACACCAGATCGAGGATGACGCGCTGTTTTGCCCAAACTGCGGGGCGAGGGTAGAAGGCGGGCCGGAAGGGCCGGAAAAGCAGGCGCAGCAGGGACCTGTTATGGATCCCGGACCGGCGGGCGCAAAGAAGCCGCCCAAAGGCGGACAGAAGAAAAAGGGGTCCAAAAAGCCGCTGATCGCGGCAGTGATCGCAGTAGTCCTGGTGTTTCTTCTGGCAGGGGGCGGGACGGTCTATGCCACTGCCGGGCTTACCATGCAAAAGGACAAGGCCCTGTCTCAGGTGGAGGCCTGCGGGTTCCAGGAATATGAGGAACAGACCAAGGCCGCCGCAGAGGAATGGAAAGGTCTGGGGATCCTGGATGTTGGAAAGAAGCAGGACGTGATCAAGGAACTGAAATCCGTGAAGGAAGACCTGGATGATTTTATCGGGGAACAGATGGATTTCTATGAGAGCGTGGATATGTCTGAGGCGGAAGAAGGAGAGACGGAGTCTTACGAGAAAGAGCTTCAGGCCGTAGAGCAGGAGACCGGGAACAAGAAGCCGGATTACCCGGCGGTAAAGAAGGCTTTTGAAGAGCTGGATGCCATCGTGTTCCAGTATGTGGAGCCGGAGCAGGAGCTGACCGTGGATGTGCAGCAGGTGGACGCATCAGAGTTTCCTACCGTCCGGCTGTATGTGAATGTGGAGGATCCGGCGACAGGCGAGGTGCCGGAAGACCTGGACAGCATGCTCTTCTATATCGAGAAGGAGGACGCCAACGCAGAATATGTCCGGCAGACGGTGACTGCAGCCAACCAGCTGAATGAGAAGGAAGCCCTGAAGGTGGACATGGTGGCGGACGTCAGTGGAAGCATGAACGGCAGTCCCCTGGATGAAGCCAAGAAAATCATGAACAATTTCATCAGCAGCGTGCAGTTTGAGGCGGGAGACCTGGTGGAGCTGACTTCATTTTCAACCGGTGTGCGGCTGGAGCAGGAGTTCTGCGGGGACGAGGATCTTCTGACCCAGAAGGTAAATCAGCTGTTCACCGACGATATGACCAGCCTTTATGATGCTCTTTACACCTCGGTAGAGCGTGTGGCGGCCCAGAACGGAGCCCGGTGTGTGATCGCATTTACCGACGGGAATGACAATTACAGCAACTGTACCCCGGAAGATGTGATCCAGGTGGCAAACCGGTACCACGTGCCGGTGTTCATCATTGGGATCGGCTCCATTGACGCCTCCAGGATCAGCTATATCGCGGAGCAGACGGGAGGAAAATATTACAGTATCAGCGATGTTTATTCCATGGAAAGCATTTACCAGGAGATCTATGAGATGGAGAAGGAGATGTATCTTCTGGAGTTCGAGGACAGCACCGGGGCGACGGTAGACGATAAGGCCAATATCCAGGTGGGATATCACAGCAGAGAGTACGGCGGGGAATGCCAGTATTCCTACAAGCCCAATGTGCTGCTGAGCGCCAAGGCCGCCACAGTCTATGAAGACGGACCGGAGGCGGTAGTGGAGAAGTACCTGAAAAACTTCCCGGACGCAGTGACCAATAACGATTTCTCCCTGATCTCCGATTGCCTGAAACCAGGCAGCGCCATTTACAAGGAACAGGAGAAGTATGTGCAAAGAGATATCTCCGAGCGGCTGGACAGTTATGAGATCACTGACGTCGCCTATAGCGGAAATAATAACTGCGTAGTCTCCACCAGAGAGACCTACTATGTGCAAGTGGCGGGCAAGTCATTGCAGCTGATGACCCAGGAGTGCCAGTACGCGCTGGAGAATGCAGGCGGGACGACCTGGTATATGACCGATTTCGTAGACCTGAAAGTCGTGTCCAGGATTAAACAGTAGTTAATTGGGGACGTGGTATTTTTAAAAATACCACGTCCCAGATTGAAAAAACCCTGTCCCCAATCAGGAAAAACCCTGTCCCCAATTGACATCGGACAGGGGAATCTATATAATAGTCAGAAGTGATAAGGGAGTAGTTGGCGCGAAAAGCGTAGTTTTGTCAACATACTGGTGGAAAAATGCACCTGGCATTACTTTAAATGATGAGACTTATTCATGGGATACCATGAATGGGTCTTTTTTTGAGCCGATCAGTGCAAAAAGGGACAGGGTATTTTTAATCTGGGACGTGGTATTTTCGAAAATACCACGTCCCCAACTAAGGAGGTACACATGGGAATCGTTGAGTTATTGCTGATTGCGGTGGGATTGTCGATGGACGCTTTTGCGGTATCTGTCTGTAAGGGCCTTGCGATGAAGCGGTGTACGTGGAGCAAGGGTGTGATCGTGGGGTTGTATTTTGGGATCTTCCAGGCGATGATGCCGGCCATCGGGTATCTTCTGGGAGTGCAGTTCAAGGATGTGATCACTTCAGTGGATCACTGGATCGCTTTCATCCTGCTTGGGATCATTGGAGGAAACATGATCTGGGAAGCGGTGAAGGGGGACGAGGCCTGTGATTCTTCCGGGGAGTCTCTGGATGTGCGAACCATGCTGGCCCTGGCGGTGGCAACCAGCATTGACGCCCTGGCGGTGGGCGTGACCTTCGCCTTTCTCTCTGTAAATATCGTCTGGGCGGTGAGTTTTATCGGCGTGACTACATTTACAATCTCGCTTATCGGTGTTAAAATAGGCAATATATTCGGGACCCGATATAAGTCTAAGGCAGAGCTGGCAGGGGGCATCATCCTGGTGCTGATCGGCTGCAAGATCCTGCTGGAGCATTTGGGGATCCTGTAACGAAAATCTGATCAAAGGTGAGAAAAACGGGGCGGAGGCCCAAGAGGAGAAGGGAATATGAAATGGAACCAGTTTCGCCTGAAGACGACCACACAGGCGGAGGATATTGTAAGCAGCATGCTGGCGGACCTTGGCATCGAGGGCGTGCAGATTGAGGATAAGGTGCCGCTGACAGCACTGGATAAGGAGCAGATGTTTGTGGATATCCTGCCGGACATCCCGGAGGATGACGGCACCGCCTATCTGACCTTCTATCTGGAAGAGGACGAGAACAAGGAGGAGATCCTCCGGAAGGTAAGAGAGGAACTGGAAGAGATGCGGGCATTTCTGGATGTGGGGGAGGCCTCCATCCAGGAGTCGGTGACCGAGGATGTGGATTGGGTAAACAACTGGAAGCAGTACTTCCATCAGTTTACCATTGACGACATCCTGATCATTCCTTCCTGGGAGCAGGTGAAGCCGGAGGACAGCGGGAAGATGATCATCCACATTGACCCGGGCACTGCCTTTGGGACCGGCATGCATGAGACTACCCAGCTTTGCATCCGGGCGCTGAAAACCTATGTGAAACCAGGAGATCAGATCCTGGATGTGGGCTGCGGGAGCGGCATCCTTGGAATGCTGGCGCTGAAATTCGGGGCGGCCTACAGTGTGGGGACGGACCTGGATCCCTGTGCCATTGAGGCTACCAGGGAAAATATGGAGGTCAATGGGATCTCCACGGACCAGTATCAGGTGATGATCGGAAATATCATCGATGATCCGGCGGTGCAGGATCAGGTGGGTTATGAGAAATACGACGTGGTGGCGGCCAACATCCTGGCAGATGTGCTGGTGCCCCTGACGCCGGTGATCGTCCATCAGATGAAGCCCGGCGCCGTCTACATTACCAGCGGTATCATAGAAGGGAAGGAAGAACTGGTGGCCCAGGCGGCAAGGGATGCCGGACTTACGGTGCTGGAGATCAATCATCAGGGCGAGTGGGCCTCGGTGGTAGCCAGGAAAGAGCAGGAGAAGTAAGAGTATGCAGCATTTTTTCGTGCCCCCGTCCCAGGTGGGAGAGGGGGAGATCCTGGTCACGGGACCGGATGTCAACCATATGAGAAATGTCCTTCGGATGCGTCCAGGGGAAGAACTGGTGGTCAGCGACGGCAATAACCGTCAGTACCGGTGCGCCATTGACCATTATGAAGGGGAAAATGCTTTTCTTTCTATTCTGGAGGAAAAGGAGACGGATACGGAGCTTCCCTCCAGGATCTATCTCTTCCAGGGGCTTCCCAAGCAGGAGAAAATGGAGTGGATCGTGCAGAAATCCGTGGAACTGGGGGTCTGCCAGGTGATCCCTGTAGCAACCCGGCGCAGCGTGGTCCGTCTGGACGAGAAGAAGGCGGCGAAAAAGGTGGCCCGCTGGCAGCAGATCGCCGAGAGTGCGGCAAAGCAGGCTGGTCGGGGCTACATCCCTCAGGTGGGGGAGGTGCAAAGCTACGCCCGGGCGCTGGAACAGGCGGCAGAGCTTGACGTGGTGCTGATCCCTTATGAGCTGGAGCGGGACGTGCGAAGATCCAGGGAGATCCTGGAAGGGATCCGTCCGGGGCAGTCGGTGGGGATCTTCATCGGCCCGGAGGGCGGCTTTGAGAAGGAAGAAGTGGAGGCGGCGCTGGCGGCGGGAGCGTATCCCATCTCTCTGGGACGGCGCATCCTGCGGACAGAGACGGCAGGGCTGACCGCCCTTTCCCTTTTGATGTTCCACCTGGAGGCGTAGCCACATAGGTTAATAGTAAGAAAGATCAGGAAGTGAGTTTATGAAAGAAGTATATCTGGATAATTCCGCCACCACCCGGGCTTACGACAGCGTGGGCGACCTGGTGCGCAAGGTAATGTGCGAGGATTACGGCAATCCTTCTTCCATGCACGCCAAGGGCGTGACGGCGGAACATTATATAAAAGAAGCAAAAGAAACCCTGGCGAAGCTTATGAAGGTGCAGGATAAGGAGATCTTCTTCACCTCCGGGGGTACGGAGGGCGACAATCTGGCTCTTATGGGAGCGGCCCGGGCCAACCGGCGCCGGGGCAATCACCTCATCACCTCCGCCATTGAACATCCGGCGGTGATCAACACCATGCGCCATCTGGAGGAAGAAGGCTACCGGGTGACCTTCCTGCCGGTGGACCGGTACGGGAGGATCCGGCTTGACGCCCTGAAGGAGGCCCTGTGCGAGGACACCATCCTGGTGTCGGTGATGTATGTGAATAATGAAGTGGGATCGGTGCAGCCCATCGCAGAGGCGGCCAGCATCGTGAAGGCGTATAACAAAGACATTCTCTTCCATGTGGACGCGGTCCAGGGCTTTGGAAAGTACCGGATCTATCCCCGGAAGCTGAACGTGGACCTGTGCACCATAAGCGGCCATAAGATCCACGGACCCAAGGGGATCGGCGCCCTCTATGTGGGAAGCCATGTGAAGATGCAGCCCATTGTCTTCGGGGGAGAGCAGCAGAAGAATGTGCGCTCCGGCACGGAAAATGTCCCGGGCATCGCGGGACTGGGACTGGCGGCGAAACTCATTTACCAGGATCTGGATGAGAAGGTGGCCCGTATGCGGGAGCTGAAAGCGCATTTCATCGAGGGCGTGCAGAAAATCGAAGATATCACGATCCACGGCCTGTACGATGAAACGTCGGCGCCCCACATCATCAGTGTGGGATTTGCGGGGATCCGCAGCGAGGTGCTGCTTCATGCCCTGGAAGAGAAGGGCATCTACGTGTCTTCCGGTTCGGCCTGCGCTTCCAACCATCCCCAGATCAGCGGGGTGTTAAAAGGCATCGGGGCAGGGCAGGAGTACCTGGACGCCACACTGCGGTTCAGCATGTCGGAATTTACCACCCCAGAAGAGATTGACTACACTCTTGAGACCCTCTATAATATAGTACCAGTACTGCGAAAATATACCCGGCATTAACAGCCGGAAAGACAGGAGAAACAAGCGATGAGATTTCATACCTTTTTATTGAAATACGGAGAGATCGGGATCAAGGGAAAGAACCGGTATCTTTTTGAGGACGCCCTGGTGCGTCAGGTGAAGCGGGCCCTTACAGATGTGGACGGAGAGTTCAAAGTGTATAAATCCCAGGCCAGGATCTACGTGGACTGTGTGGGAGAGTACGATTATGAGGAGACGGTGGAGCACCTGACCCGTGTGTTCGGCCTGGTGGGGATCTGTCCGGTGGTCCGCATGGAGGATCGGGGATTTGACCAGCTGAAGAAAGATGTTGTGGCTTATATGGATGAAGTGTATCCGGATAAGAACCTGACCTTCAAGGTGGAGGCCCGCCGGGCGAAGAAATCTTACCCCAAGACCTCCATGGAGATCAACTGCGATCTGGGCGAGGCCATTCTGGAAGCATTTCCCCAGACTCGGGTGGACGTCCATCACCCGGATGTGATGCTCCATGTGGAGATCCGCAATGAGATCTATGTCTACTCCCAGATCATCCCGGGAGCCGGCGGAATGCCGGTGGGGACCAACGGCAAGGCCACCCTCCTTCTGTCCGGCGGCATTGACAGCCCGGTGGCGGGCTATATGATCGCCAAGCGGGGCGTGGAGATCGAGGCAGTGTACTTCCATGCGCCGCCGTACACCAGCGAGCGGGCCAAGGAAAAGGTGGTGGACCTGGCGAAGCTGGTAGCCCGGTACGCAGGTCCCATCAGGCTTTACGTGGTGAATTTCACCGATATCCAGCTTTACATCTACGATCAGTGTCCTCACGACGAACTGACCATTATCATGCGGCGTTATATGATGCGCATCGCGGAACATTTCGCCAGACAGGACAAGAGTCTGGGACTGATCACCGGGGAGAGCATCGGCCAGGTGGCAAGCCAGACCATGCACAGTCTTGCGGCCACCAACGACGTGTGCACCCTGCCGGTGTACCGGCCGCTGATCGGCTATGACAAGCGGGAGATCGTGGAGATCGCGGAGCGGATCGGCACCTTTGAAACCTCCATCCAGCCTTATGAGGACTGCTGTACCATCTTTGTGGCGAAGCATCCGGTGACCAAGCCTAATGTGGAGGTGATCCGGCGCTCCGAGGAGAAGCTGGAGGAGAAGATCGGCGAGCTGTTCCAGAAGGCAGTGGATACCGTGGAGATCATTGAAGTGGAGTAAGAAAGAGAAAAAGGACAATAAAAAAGATTGCGCAGATCCTGCGCAATCTTTTCCTACGGGATGAACCCGTCTGTTTCCTAAACGAGATAAGGCTCCAGTGCAGCCATCACACCGTCAAGTTCTTCTTCGCCGGCGTGGATCGCAAGCTCGATAGGCTTGGAAAGGTCAAGGCTGAAGATTCCCATAATGGATTTGGCATCGATGACGTATCTTCCGGATACCAGGTCAAAATCATAGTCAAACTTGGTGATCTGGTTGACGAAAGATTTTACTTTATCGATGGAGTTTAAAGAAATTTGTACAGTTTTCATTGGAATAACCTCCTCGCTTTCTTTGATGTTCTATCAATATCTTAAGAGCAGAGGAATTAAAAGTCAAGGAATAAATTGGTAAAGTCTCAGAAAAGAAAGGAACAAAACCTATGAGAAAAGCGGCGCTGCACAACCTGGGCTGCAAAGTAAACGCATATGAAACAGAGGCCATGCAGGAGCTCCTGGAACAGGCGGGCTACCAGATCGTACCTTTTGAGGAGCAGGCGGATGTGTATATCATCAACACCTGTACCGTCACCAATGTGGCGGACCGCAAATCCAGACAGATGATCCACCGGGCCCGGAAGAAAAATCCCGGGGCGGTGATCGTGGCCGCGGGCTGCTATGTGCAGACTAAGGATACAGCGAGGCTTGACGCAGACATAGACATCGTGATCGGAAACAATAAGAAGAAGGAGATCGCCAAGGTCCTGGAGGATTATTTCCGGGAGAGGGGCGCCGGGGCAAAGAAGATCGAGCGGCTGGACATCGGCCATACCAGCGAATATGAAGATCTGACGGTAAGCCACACGGCGGGACACACCCGGGTCTTCTTAAAGGTCCAGGACGGCTGCAATCAGTTCTGTTCTTACTGCATCATCCCCTATGCCAGAGGGCGGGTGCGCAGCCGGAGCCGGGAAGAGGTGGTGGCGGAGGTACGCCGCCTGGCAGAGCGGGGATATAAGGAAGTGGTGCTCACCGGTATTCATTTAAGCTCCTACGGTACGGATATTGGGGACGATCTACTGTCGCTGATCTTAAGCGTCCACCAGGTGGAAGGGATCTGCAGGATCCGCCTGGGTTCTCTGGAGCCTGGGATCATCACGGAGGAATTTGCCCGGACTCTTTCGGAGTGCCCCAAGTTCTGCCCTCATTTCCATCTGTCCCTGCAGAGCGGCTGCGACGCTACCCTGAAGCGGATGAACCGGCGCTATGACACGGCGCAGTATGAGGAGAAATGCCAGATCCTGCGGAAGTATTTCCAGGATCCGGCCCTGACCACCGACGTGATCGTGGGCTTTCCGGGAGAGACGGAAGAAGAGTTTGAGGCTTCCCGGGCATTTATCGACAGGATCAACTTCTATGAGACCCACATCTTTAAATACTCCAGGCGGGAAGGAACCCGGGCCGCCGTTATGGACGGGCAGGTACCGGACAGCGTGAAGACGAAAAGGAGCGCCCTTCTTCTGGAGCTTGGACAAAAGAAGCAGCGGGAGTATGAAGAGAAGCTTCTTGGGACTACCCGGGAGGTCCTGATGGAAGAGTCTGTGGTGATCGACGGGGAGACCTGGCAGGTGGGCCACACAAAGGAGTATGTGAAAATTGGACGAAAAACCAGGGAGGATCTGTCCAATCAACTTGTAAATGTAGAAATTGAGAGTCGTTCACAAATAATCCATTGAATTTTGCGCGGCTTTAAGGTAGAATAATCATGAAGTATTTTGGGAGGACGTGAGTATATGAAGGATTTAAGCAGCACCCAGTTTTTTCAGGTAGAAAGCGGCCCGCAGATCCAGGCGAAAGATATTCTTGAGATTGTGTACAAGGCATTGAGCGAAAAGGGTTATAATCCGGTCAATCAGATCGTTGGATATATCATGTCGGGAGACCCGACTTATATTACAAGCCATAATGGGGCGAGAAGCCTGATCATGAAGGCGGAGCGGGATGAACTGGTAGAAGAGATGCTCAAGACGTATATTGAGCACAACGGCTGGAGATAATGTCAGGGAAGATCATGGGGCTGGATTACGGCTCCAAGACGGTCGGCGTGGCGATAAGCGACGCCCTTGGCATAACGGCTCAGGCGGTGGAGACCATTTTCCGCAAGGAGGAGAACAAACTGCGCAAGACCTGCGCCAGGATCGAGGAGCTGATCCGGGAGCAGAATGTGGAGAAGATCGTTCTGGGCCTGCCCAAGCATATGAACAATGATATTGGAGAGCGGGCGGAACATGCCCTGGCGTTTGGCGAGATGCTCCGGCGGCGCACCGGCCTTCCGGTGGTGATGTGGGATGAACGGCTCACTACGGTGGAGGCGGAGCGGACGCTCAAGGAGCGGGAGGTCCGGCGGGAGGACCGCAAGAAGTACGTGGATCAGATCGCGGCGGTCTTGATCCTGCAGGGGTATCTGGATTCTCACGGCAGTGGAGAGTCCCTCTCTTAGCGAGGTGTTGACTGATGGAAAAGATTACATTCATGTCCGGCGAAATGCAGGAAGAAACTGAATTTTTTGTACTTGAGCAGACAAAGGTAGGCGGGGTGTCATACATTCTGGTCACGGATTCGGAAGAAGACGAGGCGGAATGTTTTATTTTAAAAGATACCGCATCAGAAGAAGCATTGGAGAGCCTCTACGAGATGGTGGAGGACGAAGAAGAACTGAACGCGGTCTCCAAAGTATTTGAAGAGCTGTTGGAGGACGTGGAGATTGAAAGGTAAGTGTCTATGTCGATCAGTCAGGAAAAATTCAAGGAGATGCTTAAAGAAAAAGGTCTTAAGGTAACCAATCAACGGTTGCTTGTATTAGAAGTACTCGCAGATCATCGGGACAGACATATGACTGCGGAAGACATCTATGAACTGGTAAAGGAAGACTATCCGGAGATCGGACTGGCTACCATTTACCGAACGGTGCAGTTGTTGCTGGAAATGCAATTGGTGGATCGTATCAATCTGGATGACGGATGTGTGCGCTATGAAATCGGGGAACTCTTCGAGGGCGAAGGGAAGCACCACCATCATCATTTGATATGCAAGACTTGTGGAACAGTCCTGCCCTTCCGGGACGACCTCCTGGACGGGCTGGAGCGTCATATCGAGGAAAAGACGGGGTTCCATGTGTTAGACCACGAATTAAAGTTCTATGGACAATGCCGTGAATGCCTGAAGAAGGCCCAAGGAAACAGTACGGAAAAACACATGGAGGTGTAAATTTGAAAAAAGAAAACAATGGAAAACTGCGTATCATTCCGCTGGGAGGACTGGAGAAGATCGGAATGAACATTACTGCCTTTGAGTATGAAGACAGTATTGTTGTCGTGGACTGCGGTCTGGCCTTCCCGGAGGACGATATGCTGGGGATCGACCTGGTAATTCCGGACATCACCTATCTGAAGGAAAATATCCGGAAGGTAAAGGGATTTGTCATCACCCATGGACATGAGGACCATATCGGCGCTCTGTCCTATGTGCTGCGGGAGATGAATCTTCCTATTTACGCGACCAAGCTTACCATGGGGATCATTGAGAGAAAGCTGGGAGAGCACAATCTTCTGCGCAGCACCAGAAGGAAAGTGGTCCGCCACGGACAGTCCATCAACCTGGGACAGTTCAGGATCGAGTTTATCAAGACCAACCACAGTATCCAGGACGCGGCGGCGCTGGCCATCTATTCACCGGCGGGGATCGTGGTCCACACCGGGGACTTCAAGGTGGATTATACCCCTGTATTCGGGGATGCCATCGATCTGCAGCGGTTTGCGGAGATCGGCAAGAAAGGCGTGCTGGCGCTGATGAGCGACAGTACCAACGCGGAGCGCAAAGGATTTACCCAG
Source organism: Massilistercora timonensis (assembly GCF_048354975.1). Taxonomy (NCBI): domain Bacteria; kingdom Bacillati; phylum Bacillota; class Clostridia; order Eubacteriales; genus Massilistercora; species Massilistercora timonensis. Next base: position 12,100 of record NZ_DBGCJQ010000015.1, read on the forward strand.
TCGGAGCGTACGGTGGGGATCACCTTTGACCACATTTTCGCGGAACATCAGAATACCCGGATCATCATCGCCACCTTCGCGTCCAATGTGGACCGGGTGCAGCAGATCATCAACTCCGCCTGCAAGTACGACCGGAAGGTTGTGGTAGAAGGCCGGAGCATGGTCAATATCATCCAGGTAGCCCAGGAACTGGGATACTTAAATGTACCGGATAAGACGCTGGTAGAGATCGACCAGCTGAAGAATTATCCGCCGGAGAAGACGGTGCTGATCACCACCGGAAGCCAGGGCGAGTCCATGGCGGCTCTGTCCCGGATGGCGGCGGACGTACACAAGAAGGTAACCATTATGCCTGGAGACACCGTCATTTTCAGTTCCAACCCGATTCCTGGAAATGAGAAATCCGTCTCCAGGGTGATCAATGAGCTGTCCGCCAAGGGAGCCAACGTGATCTTCCAGGATGCCCATGTATCCGGGCATGCCTGTCAGGAAGAACTGAAGCTTATCTATTCCCTGGTGAAGCCCAAATACGCCATCCCCGTGCACGGGGAATACCGGCACCTGAAGGCAAACGCCGGGATCGCCAGATCCCTGGGGATCCCCAAGGACAATATCTTCATCCTCCAGTCCGGCGACGTGCTGGAGGTAAGCAGTGAGGAGGCCAAGGTGGTGGACAAGGTCCACACCGGAGAGATCCTGGTAGACGGCCTGGGCGTAGGAGATGTCGGAAACATCGTTCTCCGCGACCGGCAGCACCTGGCAGAAGACGGGATCCTCATCGTGGTGCTGACCCTGGAGAAGCGGAGCAATCAGTTGCTGGCGGGGCCGGACATCGTATCCCGCGGATTCGTCTATGTGCGGGAGTCTGAAGGACTGATGGAAGAAGCCCGGCATGTGGTGACAGAAGCAGTGGAGAAATGCTTAAGCCACCAGAGAAATGCGGACTGGAGCAAGATCAAGCTGGTGATCCGCGATACCATGAACGAATTCATCTGGAAACGGACGAAACGGCGTCCAATGATCCTTCCGATCATCATGGACGTTTAAAAAAGATTCAATTTAGGACGTAGCCTTTTGCAAAAAGGCTACGTCCTAAATTGACGTTTGCCCTGTACCAAAATGCGCGCAGGGGTGTACCAAAATGACAGAAGGGGTGTACCAAAATGATCGTTGACGAGAGATTTTCTACTTATGTGGCTTCCCTGGAGGCGCCGGAAGAACCGCTTCTGGAGCGGATCGAGGCGGAGGCGCTGGCGGCGCGGGTGCCGATCATCCGCAAGGAGACTCAGAGCTTCCTGAAAACGCTCCTTGTGATGCATAAGCCCCGCAAGGTCCTGGAGATCGGGACGGCGGTGGGGTTTTCTGCGCTTCTGATGAGCGCCTATCTGCCGGAGGGCGGGCACATCACTACCATTGAGAACTATGAGAAGCGGATCCCCATTGCCAGGGAGAATTTCCGGCAGGCGGGGAAGGAAGGGGAGATCTCTCTTATCCAGGGGGACGCCCTTGCGGTGATGAAGGAACTTACGGAAGCTTATGATTTTATCTTCATGGACGCGGCCAAGGGCCAGTATATCTATTATCTGCCGGAGGCGGTACGCCTTCTGGCCCCGGGCGGAGTGCTGGTCTCGGACAACGTGCTCCAGGGCGGGGACGTTCTGGAATCCCGGTTCGCGGTGGAGCGCAGGGATCGGACCATCCACAGCCGGATGCGGGAGTATCTTTATGAACTGAAACATCACGATCAGCTGCAGACATCCATCCTGCCTCTGGGAGACGGGGTGGCGTTAAGCGTAAGAAAGAAATAGCAAGTGACGGATAAGAAGGAGAGAAACAAAGATGAGAGAGAGATGCCCGGAGCTTTTGATCCCGGCCAGCAGCCTGGAGGTTCTGAAGACGGCAGTTATATTCGGCGCGGATGCAGTTTATATCGGCGGCGAGGTGTTCGGCCTGCGGGCAAAAGCGAAGAATTTTTCCATGGAAGAGATGAAGGAGGGGATCTCCTTTGCCCATGAACACGGGGCCCGGGTCCATGTGACGGTGAATATCCTGGCTCACAACCGGGATCTTCCGGGGGTGGAAGAATATCTGAAAGAACTGAAGGAACTAAAACCGGATGCGCTGATCATCGCGGATCCGGCCATTTTTGAACTGGCAAAGGAGATCTGTCCCGAGATCGAGCGGCATATCAGCACCCAGGCCAACAACACCAATTACGGGACTTACCGGTTCTGGTGGAAACAGGGAGCCCGGCGGGTGGTGTCCGCCCGGGAGCTGTCCCTTGCGGAGATCCGGGAGATCCGTGAGAAGATCCCGGAGGAGATGGAGATCGAGAGCTTCATCCACGGGGCTATGTGCATTTCTTATTCCGGGCGTTGCCTTCTGAGCAATTATTTTACCGGCCGGGACGCCAACCAGGGGGCCTGCACTCATCCCTGCCGCTGGAAATATGCGGTGGTGGAGGAGACCCGGCCCGGGGAGTACATGCCGGTCTACGAGAATGAGCGGGGAACCTTCCTCTTTAACTCCAAGGATCTGTGCATGATCGAGCATATTCCGGAGATGATCGAAGCCGGGATCGACAGCTTCAAGATCGAGGGACGGATGAAGACGGCCCTCTATGTGGCTACCGTGGCCCGGACCTACCGGAAGGCTATCGACGATTATCTGGAAAGCCCTGAGAAATATCAGGCCAATATGGAATGGTACCGGCAGCAGATCGGAAGCTGCACCCACCGGGAGTTCACCACCGGATTTTATTTTGGAAAGCCGGGAGAGGAAAGCCAGATCTACGATGCCAGCACTTATGTAAAGGAGTACACCTATCTGGGAATGATCCAAGAAGAGCGTGGCGGCCTCTATCAGATCCAGCAGAAAAATAAATTCTCAGTGGGGGAAACTATTGAGATCATGAAGCCGGACGGGAGAAATGTGACCACTACGGTGAAGCGGATCGTGAATGAAGCAGGGGAAGATCAGGAAAGCGCTCCCCATGCCCGGCAGATCCTATACGTGGGGCTTGATAAAGAGGCCAGGCCCTACGATCTTCTGAGAAGAGCAGAGTAGGGAAGAGGCGCGGGACAAGGCGATTTTTGTATGGAAAAGCACAGAGGAGTCGGATTTTACATAGAATGTAGTAACGACGCCTAGAGGTGCTTTCCTTGAAATCATTTCCCCAACCCCTCACTGCCGCAGAAGAGCGATATTATTTGCAACGATATACGGAGGGTGATCTGGAAGCAAAGCACATCCTGATCGAGCGGAATCTGCGCCTCGTCGCCCATATCGTGAAGAAGTATCAGTCCTGCGAGGAAGAGATGGAGGATCTTTTGTCCATCGGCACCATCGGCCTGATCAAAGGGGTCGTCACCTTCAATCCTGATAAATGCGTACGTCTGGGGACTTACACGGCCCGCTGCATTGAAAATGAGATCCTCATGCATCTGCGGGCCAGGAAGAAATCTTCCCGGGAGGTTTCCCTCTATGAACCCATCGGAACGGATCGGGAGGGGAATGAGATCCAGCTTTTCGACATTATCGAGACAGAGGACGACGCCCACCGGAAGGTGGCGCTCAAAGACGATGTGAAAACGCTCTATACCAGGGTGGAGTCAGAACTCTCCCCCCGGGAGCGGCTGGTGCTGAAGATGCGTTACGGGCTCTATCATGAAGAAGAATATACCCAGCGGGAGATTGCCGGGATCCTGGGCATCTCTCGTTCTTACGTTTCCAGGATCGAGAAAAGCGCCATTGAAAAACTGAGGGAATTTTTCTAAGGATAAAAAAGACAGCAAAGGAGAAAGGACTTTTATGAAACCGGAGTTGAGATTCGAGACAAAAACTATGCGGACAGGGGAATTTGGCGAACCTGCCAGCGTCCCGGACCTGGGGGGAAAAGGAGTGCTCCAGAACCATCTGGAATTTTCCCTGGAGGAAGACGATGAGATCTATGAGGGATTCGGCAGAAGGGCCAATTCTTATCCCTATCCCCAGATCCAGACTTACAGGCGGGAAATAAGAGAGCGGGAGATGAAGACGGCAGTACTGGAAAATGACTTCCTGAGAGCCGTTTTTCTTCCGGAGTTGGGCGGCCGCCTGTGGGAACTTACAGACAAGGAGACCGGACGGAATCTTCTGTATACCAATGATGTGATCCGTTTCAGCAACCTGGCCATATGCAATGCCTGGTTCAGCGGGGGCGTGGAGTGGAATGTGAGCCTGATCGGCCACACGCAGTTTACCACCCGGCCGCTTTATACGGCGAGACTTACCATGGGAGAAGGGATCCCGGTGCTTCGGATGTATGAATATGAGCGGGTCCGGGGGATCGAGTATCAGATGGATTTCTGGCTTGAGGAAACAGGAAAGACGCTGAACTGCCGGATGCGGATCGTCAACTCGGGGGATGAGGTGATCCCCATGTACTGGTGGAGCAATATGGCAGTGCCGGAGTATCCGGGAGGACGGCTCATCGTCCCTGCCCGGGAGGCCTACAGCAGCAATTACCAGCGGGTATACAAGACCCGGATTCCGGAAGTGGAAGGGGTGGATGTGACCCGGTACGGGAACATCCCCTCCCAGGTGGATTATTTCTTCAATATTCCGGAGGAGAGCCCCAGGTATATCGCCAATATCGGGGAAGACGGATACGGACTGCTCCAGTATTCCACCAGACGGCTGCGGGGAAGAAAGCTGTTCTCCTGGGGGAAGAAACGGGGAGGTCACCGGTGGCAGGAATTCCTGACGGAAGAGGCCGGCCCTTATGTGGAGATCCAGGCGGGGCTTGGGAAGACCCAGTACGGGTGCATCCCCATGCCGCCCCACAGCGCCTGGGAATGGCTGGAGCGATACGGCAAAGTCCAGATCAATTCAGAAGAACAGGCTCTTTCCTTCGAGGAACTAAGGGATCGGTTTACAGAGCAGATGGCAGAGAGGATCCGGGAAGAAGGTCTGGAGGAGACCCTGGCAGCTACAAAAAGGATGGCAAAGACCAGGGGAGAGCTGGTCTATGAGGGCTGCGGATACGGCCCGGTGGCAGAGGCAGAGCGGGAAGCCCGGGGAGGAAGGCCTTTGTCGGAACATCTGGAATATCACCTGACCAGCCCTCACCAGGAATCCTGGGTTCGGTTTCTTAAGACCGGGCAGATGGACGCGCCCTCCCCGGACGGGAAGCCGGGAGGATTCATGTACGGGGAAGTCTTCCGGGACAGGCTTACGGAAGCGGTAGAAGGCGCCGGAAAGGAGAACTGGTACCTCCACTATCAATTGGGGCTTCTTCTTCTGGAGGCCGGAGAGAACCAGAAGGCTGAGCAGGAATTCCTGACCTCCTGGAACCTGGAAGAGACGGCCTGGGCCTGCCATGCGCTGGCGTCCCTCTGTCTTCTGGAGGATCGGAACAGCGAGGCGGCGGACTGGATGATCCGGGGGATCCGGATGCGCCCGGAGGATCTGTCCTATGTGAAGGAGGGGATGCGGATCCTGCTGGCGGTGAAAGGTTATGCCGGGATCCTGGAACTGTATTCCGCCCTTCCGGAGGAGATCCGGCAGGAGAGCCGGGTGACCTTCGATTACTACGCGGCCCTGGGAGGAGTCGGCAGATGGCAGGAAGTCTATGATTTCCTGAGAACCCACCGGGAATTCCTCCTGGAGGACCTGCGGGAGTGCGAGGACAATCTGGCCCAGCTCTGGGAGATGGCCTGCCAGGAATTAAAAGACCAAAAGACAGAGCCCGTGCCGGAGCACTGGGATTTCTCATCTCTGTAAAATCAAGTTGACAAAGGGAGAAGATCTGAGCTAAGATGAGGTTACATCTGGATCGGGGCTTCTCCCTGATCTTATATCTGGCCGGTTCGGCCGTTATTTCCATAAGGAAGAAAGAAATCTACAGACAAAAAGTGAAAGAAAGGAGTGGAACAATGGCATTTTGTACCATTTTGTCCGCCGCCCTGCAGGGACTTGCAGTGGAACCGGTGCAGGTGGAGGCGGATGTGAGCAACGGGCTGCCCATCTTCCATATGGTGGGCTATCTGTCGTCGGAGGTGAAGGAGGCGGCGGCCAGGGTGCGGACGGCCCTCAGGAATTCCGGGACCCAGCTTCCGCCCAAAAGGATCGTGGTCAACCTGGCCCCGGCAACCCTTCGCAAACGTGGGGCTTCCTTCGACCTTCCCATTGCCCTGGCGGTGATGGGAGCCCTGGATCTCTACGACCCGGCTAAGCTTACCGGGACTCTGGTGATCGGGGAGTTGAGCCTGGACGGAAGGGTCCGGGAGGTACCGGGGATCCTTCCCATTGTGCTGGAGGCCCGCCGGATGGGATGTCACACCTGTATCCTGCCAAAAGAAAATGCAGCCGAGGGAAGACTGGCGGAAGGGGTTCGTATCCTGGGAGTGGAGACGCTGGCGGAAGCAGGAAATTATCTGCGGGGAGAATGCAGGATCCCCCCGGAGGAGAAAAGGGAACTTCTGCCTTCCCGGGACCTGCAGGAAGGCCTGGACTACCGGGATGTCCGGGGACAGGAGCATATCCGCCGGGCCGCGGAAGTTGCGGTGGCGGGAGGGCACAACCTGCTGCTTATCGGGCCGCCGGGGAGCGGCAAGACCATGATCGCCAGGCGCCTGCCTACCATCCTGCCTCCGCCGGATCTGGAGGAGAGCATGGAGATCACCAAGATCTACAGTGTGCTGGGGCTGGTGGACAAGGAGCGTCCGCTGATCACCGGGCGGCCTTTCCGCAGTGTCCACCATACCGTCACAAGAAGCGCCCTGGCAGGGGGTGGCGCGGTCCCCATGCCGGGAGAAGTAAGTCTGGCCCATGGCGGGGTGCTTTTCCTGGACGAGCTGGCGGAATTTCCGAGAAATGTGCTGGAGGCCCTGC
>NZ_DBGCJQ010000016.1:0-2684 GCF_048354975.1 Massilistercora timonensis
CATGGCGGACTGCTTCAACAGCCTGATGGTAGTTCCCAATATTATCGGCCTGCTGGCCTTAAGCGGTATGGTGAAGAAAGTCCACGACGACTACTTCAACAATTTCCTGAGAGGGAAAGCTTCCGAGTACGCAACAAAAGAAAATCAGTAAGCTACCCGATCCGGCGAATTGACAGTTTACAGAGTAAAGCCACCCGATGGGTGGCTTTACTTATTTCTTATGCCTGAAATTGTTCTACAAGAGTCTAATACTCACATTCTTCCCAAGAGACCTGGCAACCTTAACCAGAAAATCCAGAGACGGATTATAATTCCCGCTCTCCAGACGGGAAATATTACTCTTTTGTGTCCCCACACGTCTCGCAAGCTCCGCCTGTGTCATGTTCTGCTCATGTCTGGCTTTGATAATCTGAGCGATCGCCTGATATCTTGGCTGTAGTCTCTCATACTCTATCCTAAATTCTTCATCCTGCAGCAGTTCTTCCTTAATCTGGTGAAATGATACACTTGCTTTCATAATTCTTACCGATCCTCTCATCTGTTCTGTTATCAACAAGTTATCATATTCGATAACCTCTGTCAATGTAAAAGCAATTGAGGACGTAGCCCTTTTGCAAAAGGCTACGTCCTCAATTGAATCAAATTACTCTTCTTCTTTCCTTCTCCAGCTAAGCAGGATCAGGATAAACAGCGCCGATATGCCAACGCCTGCCAGCGGCCAGCTAAAGTCCGCCGGATCGCCGGTCTTCACCCTGCCTCCGGTTGTGACTGCCTCGTCATACTCGTTGGTAAACTCTGCAGCCTCGCCGTTACTCATGAAGGTTCCCAGCTTCTCGTAAGTTACGTCTGCGATGGTCAGGACTCCGTCTTCGTCCGCCACTTCCAAGGTCACTCTCCAGATATGTTCATCGTAGGTGTATCCGGCTTCGTGGCCATCCGCCTCACGGATGTCGAACCGGTAGGTTCCCGCTTTGGTAAATGTGATCGGTGCAAATGCGGTCTGTCCTGCTCCCGCTACGCTTGCGGAAGTTCCTTCCACTGCCGCGCCCTCCGGATTGTCCGCAAGGGCCTGCATGGTAAAGGTAAATGTCGCATTGGACGGCGTCTTGTCGCCGCTTACGTGTTTCGTCACTCTCGGCGCGTAAGCCGCCTCGCCCGGCTGGTAGTGGTTCTCAAAGGCCGCCACGTCAGAGGTCGCCTCATCCTGTCTTGTGTAGGTTGCACTCTCCACGCCCAGGATATGTTCGGTATCCTTCACTACCACGGTCAGCGTCCAGACGCTTCCATCGTACTGGTAGCCGGTCAGCTTGTCATTGATCTCAGTAATGTCGAACCGGTAGGTTCCTGCCTGCTCGAACTGGATCTCGCCAAAGTCTGCCTCGCCGCTTCCCTCGATGGTCACTTCCGTATCCGCCGGAAGAACGGCTCCCTCAGGATTATCCTCCCTGGCTGTAAGTGCGAACCGGAACTTGGCGTCCCTGCCCTCCGGCACATCGCCGGTCACGGCCTTGGTCACCGTCGGCGTATAGCCGGTAGGTACGACTTCGTACTCATTGGTAAAGGTCGCTTCCTCGTCAGAGGTTACTTCCTGGCCGTCAGCGTCTGTCCGAGTATAGGTCTGGCTTACCACGGTCAGGACCGAATCCCGATCCTCTACCACCACTTCCAGATCCCAGCTCAGCGGATCGTAGGTGTATCCCGCGTCGCTTCCCGGAACCTCTGCAATGGTAAAGTGATAGGTTCCCACCTTGTCAAAGGTAATGTTTCCAAAGTTGCCGTCTCCTGCTCCGGTGATAGTAGTCTGCCCATTGCTGATCATCGCACCGTCTTCCGGCGTGCCTTCCTCTTCTGCCGCTTCATTTCTTGTAAACGTAAAGGTAAAGGTCTTATTAACCGGTGTAGGATCTCCGGTCAGCGCTTTCACTACTTGCGGGTCATAGAATGCTTTTCCACTACCGGCGTAAACTCTGTCATAAGCTGATCCGTCCCTTTACGCCACGCCATAACGGAAAGGTAGAACGTAGTCACCGAAAGGATAATGAACGCTTTTATGCATCCCATACCTTCTATTCTTTCGAGGACTTCTCCAGACAGCTTCAGCTCTATAACCGTAGGGATTACAATCAGTTTCCTATGAGACCCTTGGGATGGAAATCACCAGACTATCCTAAAAGAATTTATTACTTGGGGTGTAACATATGTTTGACAAACCTACAACGTTGCATTTTCATTTAGGTACACCCCTCGGCGCATTTTGGTACACCCCTGGGCGCATTTTGGTACAGGGTAAGATGCAATTGAGGACGTAGCCTTTTGAAACTTTACTACGTCCTCAATGTAACAATAAATTATTCTCCCTGGTGTACCACTACCTGCCGGTACGGGATCTCGATCCCGTTCTCATCAAAGCAAAGCTTGATCTTCTCCAGCAGCCGCCATCTGGCGGGCCAGTATTCTTCATTTTTCACCCAGGCTCTTGCGCCCAGTACTACGGAACTTTCTCCCAGATGGTCTACGAAGATCCTGATCTCCTGGTCCTGCAGAACGCTTTCATCCGCCAGGAGCATTTCTTCCAGCAGGCTTTTGGCCTTCGAAAGGTCCGCCCCGTAAGCGATGTCCACCTTCAGGTCCAGCTGCCGTTCTTCGTTGGCAGTGAAATTGGTCAGGCTGTTGTTGGTCAGGAT
>NZ_DBGCJQ010000017.1:0-18586 GCF_048354975.1 Massilistercora timonensis
TTTACCGCTACTGGTGGTGGAGAAAATGGTGGTACGTTTGCAGTATTTACCAAAGATGAGGGGGTTAATGCAAATGGCGTGAAAGTGGGGAATATCCTTTCTTCCGACATTTTCTATAACGATGACGACAGTGTCAACGAGAAGTGGCGCAGGATGGGCGTGCTGGCTGTGGAGATGGAGGCTGCGGCCCTCTATATGAACGCTGCCCGGGCAGGAAAGAAGGCGCTGTGTATCCTTACCATCTCCGATCACCTCTTCAAAGAGCAGGCTCTTGACGCCAGAGAGCGGGAGACCAGCTTTACCCAGATGATGGAGATCGCGCTGGAGCTGTAAGGAGGAACGGGTATGGACGTGAAGGAGAGATTACCGGTAGAAGAACTGATCCGAAAGGCGAAAGAGGGGCGGGAGCATGCTTACGCCCCTTATTCTCATTTTAAGGTAGGGGCGGCGCTTCTGACCAAGAGCGGCAGGATCTTTACCGGCTGTAATGTGGAGAATGCTGCCTACAGCCCTGGAAACTGCGCGGAGCGCACGGCGGTGTTCAAGGCGGTCAGCGAAGGAGAGCGGGAATTTGCGGCTCTTTGCATCATAGGCGGAGCTGAGGCGGGATGTCTGGAACTGTGCCCGCCCTGCGGCGTGTGCCGGCAGGTTTTGATGGAATTCTGTGATCCTGCCCGGTTTCCCATTATTCTTGCCACAGAAGAAGGAAAATGGGAGATCCACACCCTGGAGGAGCTGCTGCCGCTGGGGTTTGGCCCTGGAAATTTGAAAAAATAGACAAAATATAAGAAATCTGAAAAATATTTTAGCGTATTAAAGTCTTGAAACATGCAGAAAAATACGATAATATAAATTTTATAGATTTTTGTCTAAATGCAAAACGGGAAGGAAGAGAGTTATGAACCTGAAAATCGGAGTGATCAAAGGAGACGGGATTGGCCCGGAGATCGTGACAGAGGCCATGAAAGTCCTGGATAAGGTGGCGGAAGTCTACGGACACACCTGTGAATATACCCAGCTTCTGATGGGGGGCGCTTCCATCGATGTACACGGGATCCCGCTTACGGACGAGACCATCCGGCAGGCGAAAGCCTGCGACGCGGTGCTGATGGGATCCATCGGAGGAGACGCCAAAACATCTCCCTGGTATCAGCTGGAGCCATCCAAGAGACCGGAGGCGGGCCTCTTAAAGATCCGCAAGGAGTTAAACCTGTTCGCCAACCTTCGGCCTGCGGTGCTCTATGAGGAACTGAAAGGAGCCTGTCCTCTGAAGGAGGAGATCACCCGGGGCGGTTTTGACATGATGATCATGCGGGAGCTGACCGGAGGACTGTACTTTGGAGAGAGGAAGACGGAAGAGGTGGACGGCGTTGTCACCGCTTACGATACCCTTACATATAATGAACAGGAGATCCGCCGGATCGCGAAGCGGGGCTTCGATATCGCCAGGAAGCGGAGAGGAAAGGTCACCAGCGTAGACAAAGCAAATGTGCTGGATTCTTCCCGGCTGTGGCGCAAAGTGGTGGAAGAAGTGGCAGCGGATTACCCGGATGTGACCCTGGAGCATATGCTGGTGGACAACTGTGCCATGCAGCTGGTGAAGGATCCCAGACAGTTCGACGTGATCCTGACCGAGAACATGTTCGGCGACATTCTCTCAGACGAAGCCAGCATGGTCACCGGTTCCATCGGAATGCTGGCCAGCGCCAGCTTAAACGAGACCAAGTTCGGCCTCTATGAGCCAAGCGGCGGCTCTGCGCCGGATATTGCAGGAAAAGGCATCGCCAACCCCATCGCCACCATTCTCTCGGCAGCCATGATGCTGCGGTTCAGCTTCGACCTGGACCAGGAGGCGGACGCCATTGAGCAGGCGGTGGCAAAGGTGCTGGAAGAGGGATACCGGACCATCGACATCATGTCGGATGGAAAGACACAGATCGGAACGAAGGAAATGGGCGATCGGATCGCAGATCGCATTTAGTCAGATACCAAAGGAGGATGGATACTATGAGAAGTGATACCGTGACAAAGGGCAAACAGCAGGCCCCTCACCGTTCATTGTTTAACGCTCTGGGCCTGACCCAGGAGGAGATGGAGCGGCCCCTGGTAGGGATCGTCAGCTCCTATAATGAGATCGTTCCCGGCCATATGAATCTGGATAAGATCGTGGAGGCAGTCAAGCAGGGAGTAGCCATGGCAGGGGGGACACCCATCGTATTTCCGGCCATCGCGGTGTGCGACGGCATCGCCATGGGACATATCGGGATGAAATATTCTCTGGTGACCCGGGATCTGATCGCGGATTCCACAGAGGCCATGGCTATGGCCCATCAGTTTGACGCCCTGGTGATGGTGCCCAACTGTGACAAGAACGTGCCCGGACTTCTGATGGCAGCGGCCCGGATCAACGTGCCCACCATCTTCGTCAGCGGCGGTCCTATGCTGGCCGGCCATGTGAAGGGAAAGAAGACCAGCCTGTCCAGTATGTTTGAGGCAGTGGGAGCCAACGCGGCGGGCAAGATCACCGACGAAGAGCTTCTGGAGTATGAGAATTACACCTGTCCTACCTGCGGTTCCTGTTCCGGTATGTATACCGCCAACAGTATGAACTGCCTGACGGAAGTGCTGGGAATGGGGCTTCGGGGAAATGGGACCATCCCTGCGGTCTACTCCGCCAGGATCCGTCTGGCCAAGCAGGCCGGCATGCAGGTGATGAAGCTGTGGGAGCAGAACATCCGTCCAAGAGACATCATGACCAAAGAAGCCATCCTGAACGCCCTGACGGTGGATATGGCCCTTGGCTGTTCTACCAACAGTATGCTCCATCTTCCCGCCATCGCCCATGAGGTGGGAATGGATTTCGAGATTGATTTCGCCAACGGCATCAGTGAGCGGACGCCAAACCTCTGCCACCTGGCCCCGGCAGGTCCTACCTACATTGAGGATCTGAACGAGGCAGGCGGTGTGTATGCGGTGATGGCAGAGCTGAATAAAAAGGGACTGCTGCACACGGAATGTATGACGGTGACCGGCAAAACGGTGGGCGAGAATATCAAAGACGCAGTGAACAAGGATCCGGAAGTGATCCGGCCCATCGACCATCCCTACAGTGAGACCGGCGGCCTGGCTGTTCTGAAGGGGAATCTTGCCCCTGACGGCAGCGTGGTCAAACGTTCCGCCGTTGTGGATGAGATGCTGGTTCACGAAGGACCGGCCAGAGTCTTTGACTGTGAGGAGGACGCCATCGAAGCCATCAAGGGCGGTAAGATCAAGGAAGGGGATGTGGTAGTGATCCGCTACGTGGGACCAAAAGGCGGCCCGGGTATGCCGGAGATGCTCAATCCTACCTCCGCCATCGCAGGCATGGGGCTTGGCTCCAGCGTGGCCCTCATCACAGACGGACGGTTCAGCGGCGCTTCCAGAGGAGCCTCCATCGGCCATGTCTCTCCGGAAGCAGCGGTGGGCGGACCGATCGCGCTGGTAGAAGAAGGAGATCTTATCAAGATCGATATCCCCGGACTGAAGCTGGAACTGGATGTGTCCGAGGAAGAGCTGGAGAGAAGAAGAAGTGAGTGGAAGCCAAGACAGCCGGAAGTAACCACCGGTTATCTGGCAAGATACGCGTCCATGGTAACTTCCGGGAACCGGGGAGCCATCCTGGAAGTGCCGGGGGACAAATAGAGATTGGAAAGTAAGAACAGGAGACAAAAAGGTATGCAGTTGACAGGAGCACAGATTGTAATTGAGTGTCTGAAAGAGCAGGGTGTGGATACAGTGTTCGGCTATCCGGGCGGCGCCATCCTGAATGTCTACGACGAGCTGTATAAGCACAGCGATGAGATCCGCCATATCCTGACTTCCCATGAGCAGGGGGCGGCCCATGCGGCGGACGGCTATGCAAGGGCAACCGGCAAGGTGGGCGTCTGCTTCGCCACCAGCGGGCCGGGAGCCACCAACCTGGTGACGGGGATCGCCACCGCATATATGGATTCCATCCCTATCGTGGCCATCACCTGTAATGTAGGGGTATCCCTTCTTGGGAAGGACAGTTTCCAGGAGATCGACATCGCCGGGATCACCATGCCCATTACCAAACATAACTTTATCGTGAAAGACGTAAAGGATCTGGCGGATACCATCCGCAAGGCTTTCGTGATCGCAAGAAGCGGCCGGCCGGCGCCGGTGCTGATCGATATCCCCAAGGATGTGACGTCCAATCAGGCGGAGTATGAGCCAAAAGAGATCCGGCCGGTGGAGCCCTCCAGAGAGATCTGCGAGGAAGACCTGGAGACAGCATTGAAACTGATCAAAAGAGCGAAAAAGCCATATATCTTCGTGGGAGGCGGAGCAGTCCTCTCTGGCGCCAGCCAGGAACTGCGGGAGTTTGTCCGGAAGGTGGACGCTCCGGTCACCGATACCCTGATGGGAAAGGGCGCGTTCCCGGGAACCGACCCTCTTTATACCGGAATGCTGGGCATGCACGGGACCAAGACCTCCAACTACGGAGTCAGCGAGTGTGATCTTCTGATCGTGGTGGGGGCAAGGTTCAGCGACCGTGTCACCGGAAATGCGAAGAAGTTCGCCAAGAATGCCAAGATCCTTCAGTTTGACATCGATGCGGCGGAGATGAACAAGAACGTGCTGATCACAGAAGGAGTGGTAGGGGATATCAAGGTGATCCTGGAGATCCTGAACCAGCGCCTGGAGCCCCAGAGCCATCCGGAGTGGATCCAGAAGATCATGGAGTACAAGGAGAAATATCCCCTTGCATATGCAAAGGATCATCTCACCGGACCTTATGTGGTGGAAGAGATCTACCGTCAGACTAAAGGAGACGCCCTGGTGGTGACAGAAGTAGGACAGCATCAGATGTGGGCGGCGCAGATGTATCAGTTTACAGAGCCAAGGACTCTTCTGACTTCCGGTGGCTTGGGGACCATGGGATATGGTCTTGGGGCTTCCATTGGAGCCAAGGTGGGCAGGCCGGAGAAGACGGTGGTCAACATCGCGGGAGACGGCTGCTTCCGCATGAACATGAACGAGATCGCCACGGCGGCCCGGTACAATATCCCGGTGATCCAGGTGGTGATCAACAACCATGTGCTTGGCATGGTGCGCCAGTGGCAGGATCTTTTCTACGGGAAGCGGTATTCCGCTACCGTGCTGAATGACAATGTGGATTTCGTAAAGCTGGCGGAAGCCCTGGGGGCTGAAGGAGTCCGGGTGACAACCCAGGAAGAATTCAAAGAGGCGTTTGCCCGGGCGCTGACTCTGGGGAAACCCATTGTGATCGACTGCCAGATCGGCAGCGATGACAAAGTGTGGCCCATGGTGGCGCCGGGAGCGGCTATTAGTGAAGCTTTCGACGGAAAGGACCTGGAGCAGCAGAAGTAACAGCAGAAGAGAAAAGCAGAACAAGGAAAGCGAGGAATGAGACAGATGAGCAGAGTGTATAATTTTTCAGCTGGGCCGGCAGTGCTGCCGGAAGACGTATTGCGGGAAGCATCCGAAGAGATGTTGGACTATCGGGGAACTGGAATGTCTGTAATGGAGATGAGTCATCGATCTTGTTCCTTCCAGGAGATCATTGACCAGGCGGAGGCAGACCTTCGGGAACTGGCAGGGATCCCGGACAACTACCGGGTGCTGTTCCTGCAGGGGGGAGCGTCCCTGCAGTTTGCCATGATCCCCATGAATCTGATGAAGAACCGGAAGGCGGATTTTATCCTTACCGGCCAGTGGTCCAAGAAAGCATACAAGGAGGCGGGGAAATACGGAGAGGCGCGGGTGATCGCGTCCTCAGAAGACCAGACCTTCTCCTATATCCCGGACTGTTCCGATCTTGATATCTCTCCGGATGCGGATTATGTCTATATCTGTGAGAATAATACCATCTACGGGACCAAGTTTAAAGAACTGCCTAACACGAAGGGGAAGACGCTGGTGGCGGATGTATCCTCCTGTTTCCTCTCCGAGCCCATGGATGTGACCAGGTACGGTCTGGTGTACGGCGGAGTCCAGAAGAATATCGGTCCGGCGGGCGTGGTCATCGCCATTATCCGGGAGGATCTGATCACAGAGGATGTGCTTCCGGGAACCCCCACCATGATGACCTATAAAACCCATATGGATGCGGGATCGCTCTATAACACGCCCAATACTTACGGCATCTATATCTGCGGCAAGGTGTTCCAGTGGCTGAAGAAGCGGGGCGGCCTTGAAGCTATGAAAGAATACAATGAGAAGAAAGCAAAGATCCTTTATGACTATCTGGACGAGAGCAGCCTTTTCAAGGGCACGGTAGTCCCCAAAGACCGTTCTCTGATGAATGTGCCCTTTGTCACAGGGGACAAAGACCTGGACGCCCGGTTTGTCAAAGAAGCGGCGGCGGCAGGGCTTGTCAACCTGAAGGGCCACCGGACGGTAGGCGGCATGAGGGCCAGCATTTACAATGCCATGCCCATGGAGGGAGTAGAAGCGCTGGTTGCATTTATGAAAAAATTTGAGAAGGAGAACGCATAGCCATGTTTAACTATCACTGCTTAAATCCAATCTCCGACGTAGGATTGGAAGAATTCACAGAAGAGTACGTTCCGGTCAGCGGACCGGAGAAGGCGGATGCGCTCCTGGTGCGCAGCGCTGTCATGCATGAGATGGAATTTGGAAAAGAATTAAAGGCCATCGCCCGGGCGGGGGCAGGTGTCAACAATATCCCCCTGGATCGGTGTACCGAGGAAGGGATCGTGGTCTTCAACACACCGGGAGCCAACGCCAACGGGGTCAAGGAACTGGTGATCGCCGGCATGCTCCTTGCCTCCCGGGATATCATCGGCGGTATCAACTGGGTGGAGGAAAATGAAGAAGACGGCAACATTGCCAAGGACGCGGAGAAAGCCAAGAAACAGTTCGCCGGCTGTGAGCTGGACGGCAAAAAGCTGGGTGTGATCGGTCTGGGAGCCATCGGGGTGCTGGTGGCCAACGCAGCCACCCATCTGGGGATGGAAGTGTACGGATACGATCCTTACATCTCTGTGAAATCCGCCTGGAACCTGTCCCGGAATATCCGTCATGCCTCTTCCGTGGATGAAATCTATAAAGAGTGCGATTACATTACGGTTCATGTGCCGGCCACTGAGGATACAAAAGGCATGATCAACCGGGAGGCCATCAGTCTGATGAAGAAGGGCGTAGTCCTTCTCAACTTCGCCAGGGACGTGCTGGTGGATGAGGAGGCTGTGATCGACGCGCTGGTATCCGGGCAGATGAAGCACTATGTGACGGACTTCCCGACCCCGGTGATCGCCGGCGTAAAAGGGGCCATTGTGATCCCTCACCTGGGAGCCTCCACCGGAGAGTCAGAGGACAACTGCGCCAGAATGGCGGTGCGGCAGCTGAGGGATTATCTGGAGAATGGAAATATCACGAATTCGGTGAATTATCCCAACTGCGAGATGGGAAGGCAGGCCAACACTACCAGGATCGTGCTTTTGCACCACAACGTGCCCAATATGATCGGCCAGTTTACCAAGATCCTGGCCCGGGACAATATGAATATCGCCGATCTGAGCAATAAGAGCAAGGGCGAGTACGCTTATACCATGATCGATATCGACGATGACGTGCCGGAAAGCGTGGCGGACGACCTGCGCAAGGTGGGAGAAGTGCTGCGGGTTCGGATCATTCATTAAATCTTAATAAAAGGTAACAAAACTTAATAAAATCTAAATGGAACCTTCCTTGCGAAATCTGTCGAAAAAGAGTATACTGTCGGTAGTGAAAAGACAGGGGAGACGTACAGATGACACAGGGGAGAAGACAAGGGATCAAAACGAGACGAAGAAGAGGAAGAGCGAGAACGGTACTGAAGGTTTTTGCTCTTCTTTTGCTGTGTTTTTCCATGCCCTTCCTTCTGAAGACAGCTACCGCCTCCTCCCCGGGAGAGGTGATCCAAATCTCCGCGAAAGGGGGATCCATCCTGCAGGGGGAAGAGATGCCGGCGCTGGAAGCCAAGGTGTCCCTGGAGACGGAGAGCAAGAAGGATCGGAAGCTGGATGATTCGGGATTCACGGTTCAGGATCTGGCGAAACAGCTGGAGAGCGGAGAAGGATATACCCTGGTCTGCGAGGCGGACCCGGACACCGAGGGAGAGTATCCGGTGGAAGTGGTGCTGAACGAAGAGATCAGGAAGAAGCTGGAGAAGGACTGGGTAGGACTGGTACAGATCCAGACGAAGGATGCAGTATTTCAGGTGAAGAATCCGGTGGGAGACTGGGACGGCACCAAGTTCAAAAAGTACGACGGCAGCTATGTGACCAGTGATTTTGTGGTTTCCCTGGGAAAAACCTATTATTTTGACAAAGAAGGCGAGAAGGTGACCGGCTGGCAGACCATTGGGGAAAGCCAGTACTGTTTTGACGAGAACGGAGTCATGCAGACCGGCTGGCAGGAAAAGGATGGGGATACCTATTATCTGGGAAGCAAAGGCGCTTCTGTGACCGGCTGGCAGGAGATCGAGGGCAGCACCTATTATTTCCACCAGGACGGGAAGATGGCTGTAGGGACCGTGTATCTGGGAACCATGATGTGTGAATTCGGGGACGATGGAAAACTGATCTCCAAGGAAGACAGCAAGATCGATCCCAGCCGTCCGGTGATCGCCCTGACCTTCGACGACGGGCCGGGGAAACGGACCGGGGAGCTTTTGGATCAGCTGGAGAAATACGATGCGAAAGCCACCTTCTTCATGCTGGGCCAGAAGGTAGCCTCCTATCCGGATGAGATCAAGAAGATGAAGGAGATCGGCTGCGAGCTGGGGAATCATTCCTATGACCATCCCAATCTTGCCAACTTAAGCGCAGACGGGGTGAAGAAGCAGATCGGCGATACCAACAGCAAGATCAAGAAGATCGTGGGGGAGGAGGCAACCGTGATGCGGCCGCCCTATGGAGCCATCAGTTCCACCCTGCGGAAGAATGCAGGCATGCCGTTGATCCTGTGGAATATCGATACCCTGGACTGGAAGACCAGGAATGCCAGGACAACGGTGGATATGGTAATGAAGAACGTGGACGACGGAGATATCATCCTGATGCACGATATCCACACAGAGAGTGTGGACGCGGCCATCGAACTGATCCCCAAGCTTCTGGAGAAGGGATATCAGCTGGTGACTGTATCGGAACTTGCGGCATATAAAAATGTGACGCTGGAGAACGGAGAAAAATATACAGATTTCTAACAGATGAAGGGCGGTTTCACGCCGGTTGCGGGATTGTAAAGTCCGGTTGCTGGCATGCAACCGCCCAAAACGATATACTTTCCTTTACAAAGACCAGTACGGCATAAGAGAGGCCGTGTGGCAGAAGGAGAAAGCATATGATCTTAGCAGACAAAATTATTTATTTACGAAAGAAGGCCGGCTGGTCCCAGGAGGAACTGGCGGAGAAAATGGGAGTAAGCCGTCAGTCCATTTCCAAATGGGAGGGGGCGCTGTCAGTCCCGGATATGAACCGGATCCTGAAGCTGTCAGAACTATTTGACGTCAGCACAGACTATCTTCTCCGTGACGAGATGGAAGAAGAGGAGAAAAACCCGGCGGCAGATGAGAAAATCGCAGACGAGACAGGAGAGAAGCTGGTGCCGGTGTCCATGGAACTTGCCAACGATTACCTGGCTCATTGTAAGAAGGTTTCTGTTCCATGCGCTTTTGGCGTGTTTTTATGTATTATGTCCCCGGTATTTCTGCTTCTTCTTTCCGGAGCCGGGGAAGCAGGACTGATCTCGTTGACAGAAGACCAGGGAGCCCTTCTGGGAACTGCCGTCCTGATCCTTCTGATCGTTGCGGCGGTATCCATCTTTGTGATCACCGGCCATTATGACGAGAAATATGAGTTCCTGGAGAAGGAGGCGCTGGATACGGCCTATGGAGTGGACGGCATGGTAAGGGACCGGAGACAGAAATATGAGAGAAATCATGTGATAGAGCTGGCGGCGGGAGTAGCGCTGTGCGTGGCCTCCTGTATCCCTATTTTTCTGATGATCCTGTTATTCGGGGAGGAAAATGTGATGGCGCTTACCGGAGCGATCAGCCTGCTGCTGTTCCTTGTGGCAACCGGAGTCTTTCTCATCGTGCGCACCTGCATCATCTGGGACGGTTATCAGGTTCTTCTGGAAGAGGGGGATTATACCCGGATCGCCAAGAAGCAGAATAAACGGATCAGCGGGATTTACTGGGGTTGTGTGACGGCCGTGTATCTGCTGGTCAGCTTTCTGACTATGGAGTGGCATATTACCTGGGTGATCTGGCCGGTGGCAGGGATCCTGTGGGGCGTGGTCAGCAGCATTTACCGGAATCAGGTGGAGCGCTAAAGTGAGATCTGAAAAATAGTTCTTTTATCTCCTGAAAGGCAGGATTATAATAAAGGCAGAAAGAAAAAAGGAGGAAGCGCAGAATGGAATTTATGGAAGTTGTAAGAGAGCGGTATTCCTGTAAGGACTATGACAGCAGTCGTCAGGTTGAGAAAGAAAAGCTGGATCATATCCTGGAGGCGGGGCGTCTGGCTCCCACTGCCAAGAACCTGCAGGAACAGCATATTTACGTGGTACAGTCAGAAGAGGGACTTGCAAAGATCGATAAACTGACCCGGTGCCGGTATGGGGCGCCTACGGTGCTGCTGGTTGCCTTTGACAAGAACAATGTGTTTACTTATCCGGGAGGCAAACGGGATTCCGGGATCGAGGACGCGGCCATTGTGGCCACCCATCTTATGCTGGCGGCCAAGGACGCAGGAGTGGAGAGTTGCTGGCTCAACCTGTTTGATCCGGAAGAGGCGGCCCGGGAATTCGGACTTCCGGACCATGAGGAAGTGCTGATGCTCCTGGACCTGGGGTATCCGGCAGAAGGCGCGGGGCCCATGCCCAATCACGGGAAGCGCAAAGACCTTGCGGAGACCGTCAGCTATCTGTAGATCCTGACTGATACAGATCTGTGATCCTGTCCAGGAAAAGCTGCGCGGCAGGGGAAAAGACCTGGTCCTTCTTCCAGACAATGGCAAGCCGGGATTCCAGTCTGGGAGACAGAGGCCGGAAGCAGAGAGCACTGTCTCTGGAGGTGTCGGTCAGACCGTCCAGGCTGATGGCATAACCGGCCCCGGCTTCGACCAGAAGGGCGGCATTATAGATGAGATTGAAGGTGCTGACAATATTCAGCCGTTCAAAATCTTCTCCGAACCAGTGGGAGAATGCATTGTCGCTTATGTGGCGCGCAATGGCCTGGCGGGAGCAGATAAGGGGAAGGTCTAAAAGATCTTTCTTATAGATTGCCTTTTTGGCTGCCAGGGGACTGTCCTTAGGCATGAGTACACCCCACTGGTCTTTCCCTTTCAGTTGGAGGGACTGATATCTGGAAAGATCTGCCGGCTGGATCAGGACACCAAAGTCCAGAAGCCCCTTGTCCAGGCGTTCTGTTACATCCTGGGCATTGCCGCTATGAAGGTGGAAATGAATAGTCGGGAATGCTGCCTGGATATCCCGGATCACAGCGGCGATCTCGCCCATAACCCGGGTCTCTCCGCCGCCGATGTAGACATTGCCGCTGACGGTATTACCCAGGGAGACAAATTCGGACTGGGTCTTGTCCACCATGGCGATGATCTCCTCTGCACGTTTTCTCAGCAGCATGCCCTCCGGCGTAAGAGTCACCCGGTGGCTCTTGCGGATCAGAAGCGTCTGTCCCAGTTCTTCCTCCAGATCTTTGAGCTGGCGGGAGAGGGTGGGCTGGGTGAGATGCAGATAGTTTGCGGCGGCGGTGATGCTGCCTTTTCTTGCTACGGCAAGGAAGTAGCGAAGTACGCGGATTTCCATAGTGTTCCTCCTTGTGGCAGAATGTAGGGATTTAATCCTACCATAAGTATATTTATTTTTTCAACTTTAGTCCATCCCTAAATGCTTCGCCGACTCGTTCAGTGACTTTATAGTAGCCGTGGGTATAGGGGTCAAAAGCGATGGCGTTGACCAGGGACATATTGACTTTATCTCCTTCCATAACACGTTCATCTGCTGTTATCCGGACTACTTTTCCAATTATACCGCACCCATATTCGTTGGTTTGATATTCCAGGAACTTGCATTCCAGGCATAAAGGAAATTCGTTGATAACGGGCGCGTCCACAACGGGGGATTTTGCTGCAGTCAGACCGCTGTTCGCAAATTTATCTGCAGTGCGGTTGCCGGATTCCACACCAAAGTAATCGGCTTCTACTACATGGGCGGCATCCGCGATGCTGACGGTAAATGCGCCGCGGGCCTTGATATTTTTGACCGTCTTATGAGTCTCGGTCAGGTTTAGAGCCACATTGCCCCGCTCCTGCATAGTTCCCCAGGCAGCGTTCATCACGTTGATACTGCCGTCTTCATTATAAGTTGCGACCATTAATACCGGCATGGGGAAGATACCTTCTGTCAGATTCAGTTCTTTTCTCATTTTTTATATCTCCTTCCAATTTTATTTTGGGATTGACACCTGTAGTGTCTTTACTTACAATTATAGTCGTAGAAAACAGTAAATCAAGTACTGATATAAATGAAAGGTACTATCTTGAAGGAAAGTGTAAGAATGATAAAGAATTATATTGAACAGGCAAATTTTGAAGAGACAGGATTCAGTTACACCATGTCTCTGATCTCTGGAAAATACAAGATGGTGATCCTGTACTGCCTGATGGAGTATCAGGTAGTTCGTTTTAATGAACTTAAGCGGTATCTGAAAAAGATATCAGATAAGACGCTGAGCATGAATCTGAAAGAACTGGAAGCGGACCAGCTTATTGTGCGCAAAGAGTATCCTCAGATTCCGCCCAAGGTGGAATATTGCTTAAGCGAAAGAGGGAAATCCCTGATGAAGATCCTGGATCAGTTGTGTGTCTGGGGAGAAGAAAACAGAATGTAAGAAGATGGAGGGAATGAATCTGTTTTTATATTGCCTCTTGTTCTGGGGTTAGAAGTATGGTAAATTTGTTTTATCTAAGACGGCAGGCGTATCGCCATATCTTACGCCGTCAGAGAATCTGGTAGTTCCCAAAGCCTCATTTTCAGGGGCAAAATCAACTGCTTGTAACCTAAAGATTATTTCGTTATAATGAAGAAAGGAAGAAGCCTATGAAAAATGAACTAGCCGGAGATCTTTCTCTGGCGGAAAGTAAGAACCAGTATGACGATAAGGTCAAAAGGGTTCTTTCTAACAAGATTATTCTGGCATGGATCTTAAAGTATGCGACAGAAGAATTTGCAGATATGTCCGTGGATGAGATTAAGTCCTGTATCAGTTCTGACATTGAAGTGTCTGAGATAGGAGTTGTGCCTGGCTGGACTAATCGGCGGGAAATGGAGAAAATCAGGGGAGAAGCGCAGGAGGATGCGGTCCCCGGCGAGGGCGAGATTTACTATGATATCCGTTTTTCTGCCTATCTTAAATCCCGGGAGGAACGGATCAAGAATTTGCCATACCGATGGAAAGCAAAACAATGGGAGAGGAGTTGAACCAGATGTGCAACTTAAGTGATTATGTGGAAGAGTTGGGAATCGAACAGGGAATCGAACAAGGAATCGAACAAGGAAGAGAGCAGATCTTACTGCAGCTTGTGGAGAAAAAGCTTGCCAGAGGAATTGCTGTTCCCGAGATCGCAGAGGCCCTGGAAGAGACAGAAGAGACCATCTGGGAATTGGTAAAGAAACTGCAGTCGCAGACGCAGGAGTGATCATGCTATGCCTGAAGGGCATATCAGACAATAAAAACAAAGCATTGGATATTTAAAGACCTTCGAGTTACCATGGAATCAGAACAGGATAACGGGAGGTCTTTTGTAATGGAAGAAAAGTTAAGATTAACAGAAGAATGGGATAAAACATTTCCCAAGAGTGATAAAGTGGATCACCGGAAGGTAACTTTCCACAACCGGTATGGCATTACCCTGGCGGCGGATCTCTATGCGCCGAAAGGAGCGCAGGGGCGGCTGGCGGCCATCGCGGTGTGCGGGCCTTTTGGAGCGGTGAAGGAGCAGGCGGCCGGACTCTACGCCCAGACCATGGCGGAGCGGGGATTTCTGACCATCGCCTTTGATCCTTCTTTCACAGGAGAAAGCGGCGGGGAGCCAAGATATATGGCCTCTCCGGATATCAATACCGAAGATTTTCAGGCGGCGGTGGATTTCCTGTCTGTGCAGGACAATGTGGACTCGGAGAAGATCGCCGTTATCGGGATCTGCGGCTGGGGCGGAATGGCCCTGAACGCAGCGGCTCTTGACACCAGGATCAGAGCTACGGTTACTTCTACCATGTATGATATGACCCGTGTAAATGCGAAAGGTTATTTTGATTCCGAGGATTCTGCAGACGCCCGCTATGAGAAGAAAAAGGCATGGAACGCACAGCGTATCGAAGATTACAAAAACGGCAGCTATGCCCTGGGCGGCGGCGTGGTGAATCCGCTGCCGGAGGATGCCCCGTTCTTTGTAAAAGATTATTATGCTTATTATAAGACGGACAGAGGATATCATCCCCGTTCCCTCAACTCCAACGGAGGCTGGAACGTGACCGGCTGCATGTCCTTTCTTAATCAGCCGATCCTGCGCTATTCCAATGAGATCCGCAGTGCGGTCCTTGTGATCCATGGAGAGAAGGCTCATTCCTGCTATTTCAGCAGGGATGCCTACGAAGATATGGTAAGGGACAATCCGTTTGCGGGGAATAAGGAACTGCTGATCATTCCGGACGCCGTACACACGGATCTCTATGACCAGACGGAGGTGATCCCGTTTGATAAGATAGAGACATTTATCCGGGACGCAATGAAATAAGCGGCGCCGGGATCATGCACGTTCCAGTGTCAGTAGTTTTTCTTTTCTCCAGACGCCGCCGGCATACCCGGTGAGGCTTCCGTCTGCCCCTATAACCCGGTGGCAGGGAACGATAATGGAGATCTTATTGTGGCCGACCGCGCCGCCCACCGCCTGGGGGGAGAGATGCGGGAGGCCTTTTTCTGCGGCCAGTTGTTTTGCGATAGAGCCATAAGTGGTGGTCTGTCCGTAAGGGATGGAACAGAGGATCTCCCATACCTGACGCTGAAAAGGAGTTCCCAGAAAGTGGAGGGGAACCTGGAAGTCCGGCTTTTGTCCTGTAAAATAAATGTCCAGCCAGCGCCGGGCCGCCTGGAATACGGGAAGTTCCTGTTCTTTTGTTTCTTCCTCAAGCCCCAGGGCGAAATACTTCTGGCCTTCAAACCACAGGCCGGTAAGGCCGCTGTGGTCTGCGGCAAGGAGGATCTTGCCAAGGGGAGAAGAGTAATGGCTTATGTACTGCATGATTATTTCCTCCGTTTGGGGGCGTAGTCTTTCATCTCCGGGATAGCGCCTCCGGCCACGGCCCAGAGATACAGGCTGGCAACACTGCCGCAGGGGCTGAACCGTCTGCGGTACTTCTCAAACCGTTTCCGGTCGATACTTCTGTGATGGTAGACCATTCTGAGCCCCCGCTGGATGGCCAGGTCGTCAAAGCTCAGGATATCAGGCCTCTGGAGACAGAAAAGCAGGATCATCTCAGCCGTCCACACGCCGATCCCCTTGAGGGATGCGAGAGCCTTTATGGCCTGATCGTCCGGAAGACGGGAGATCTCCTGCAGGTCCAGGGCGCCGCTTTGTACCTTTGCGGCGAAATCCCGGATATATTCCACCTTGCGAAATGAGATGCCGGCGGACTGAAGCCGGGCGGCCGGAGCCGCGGCGATGGTCGCCGGGGTTACTTCTCCTAATTGTTCTTTCATTCTTGCCCAGATAGTGGCCTGGGCCTTGGTTGAGATCTGCTGTCCCACGATGTGATGGACCACAGAGGAGAAAAGATCCGGATCGGTTTCCCGAAAGACGGGTCCGATCCGGTCGATCACTTCACCCAGGGCTTTGTCCCTGCTTTTCAGATATTCGGTTTCACGGGAGCCATATTGGAAATACATTGTCCTACCTCCTGCTAAA
Organism: Massilistercora timonensis; assembly: GCF_048354975.1. Classification (NCBI taxonomy): domain Bacteria; kingdom Bacillati; phylum Bacillota; class Clostridia; order Eubacteriales; genus Massilistercora; species Massilistercora timonensis. The sequence continues at coordinate 16,020 of NZ_DBGCJQ010000017.1, forward strand.
AGGAGATCCGGTTCTTCTGCTTCTCCAGCAGTGCGTGGATCCGGTCGGTAGGATTGAGTACATGGCTCATGGTCACGTCATGGTTGAAGGAGTCGATGATGAGCGCGATAAACTTGCTCATATCGGCCACTACAAAGTAAGGCTTTTCTTTGGCTTCCGGCGGAAGGTAGGTCAGGTTGGTGGTGATGACCCGGTCGATGTAGCCTTTCTCATAGTACTCGTCAAATTTATCAAAGCCTTCTGTGAAAAGGCCAAAGGTGGTGCAGACGAAAACCCGTCCCGCGCCCCGGTTCTTGATCTGTCTTGCCACATCCAGCATACTTTCTCCGGAGGAGATCATATCGTCCACGATGATCACATGTTTTCCCTGGATGTCTTCCCCCAGGAATTCATGGGCGACGATGGGGTTCTTGCCGTTTACCACGGTGGAGTAATCCCGGCGTTTGTAGAACATACCCATGTTGACGCCCAGAACATTGGAAAAGTAAACGGCGCGGTGCATGGCGCCTTCATCCGGGCTTACGATCATCAGGTGCTCCTTGTCCACGGGAAGATCCGGTTCCGCCCGCAGAAGAGCCTTCATGAACTGATAAGGGGGATTAAAATTGTCAAACCCGTGGAGGGGGATGGAATTCTGGACCCGTGGGTCGTGGGCGTCAAAGGTGATGATGTTGCTGACACCCATATCCACCAGTTCCTGCAGCGCCAGGGCGCAGTCCAGAGACTCCCGCTTGGTCCTTTTGTGCTGTCGGCTCTCATACAGGAAGGGCATGATCACATTCAGCCGGTGGGCCTTGCCGTTGGCGGCGGAGATGACCCGTTTAAGATCCTGATAATGATCGTCCGGGGACATATGGTTCACATGTCCGTTAACGGTGTAGGTAAGGCTGTAGTTGCACACATCCACCATGAGAAACAGGTCTTTTCCACGGACAGACTCATTTAAAACGCTTTTTGCTTCTCCGGTGCCAAAGCGGGGGCACTGGAAATCCAGCAGATAGTTGTCCATCTGATAGTTGCAGAAAAGCGGGGAGTCCAGGGAATCATTTGCCCTGTTCCTGCGGAAATCTACGATATAGTCGTTCACCTTTTTTCCAAGTTCCCGGCAGCTCTCCAAAGCCGCGATCTTAAGGGGCGCTACGGGGAACGCTTCTTCCATCAGTTTTGTATTTGCCATGGTTGTCTCCTAAATATTTCCTGTGTTGATAGTAAAATCTTCAATACAATATTTATATCACTATTCCGGGCACAAGGTCAATGTTTTACATGGACTATTTTTCCCGGGTACGTTATAATAGTAAAGAATGAAGAAAGGAACGAAGAAAATGACGAAGCGGGGACACAAGATCAGTGAAGTGAAGCCGGACAGTATTGCCAGCGAGCTGGAACTGAAGCCGGGGGATGTCCTTCTTGCCATCAACGGGCAGGAGATCGAGGACGTATTTGATTATCATTACTATGTAAACGACGAGTTCCTGACTCTTCTGGTGGAGAAGGAAAACGGGGAAGAGTGGGAGCTGGAGATTGAGAAGGATTATGAGGAAGATCTGGGCCTGGAATTCGAGCAGGGCCTGATGGATGAATACCGCTCCTGCAGAAATAAATGTATGTTCTGTTTTATCGATCAGATGCCAAAAGGCATGCGGGAGACGCTGTACTTCAAAGACGATGATTCCCGGCTTTCTTTTCTGCAGGGGAATTATATCACCCTGACCAATATGAGCGACCACGACATTGAGCGGATCGCAAGGTATCACCTGGAGCCTATTAATATTTCCTTTCATACCACCAATCCGGAGCTTCGCTGTAAGATGCTCCACAACCGGTTCGCGGGAGAGGCGCTTAAGAAGGTGGACACCCTCTATGAGCACGGGATCCACATGAACGGGCAGATCGTACTGTGCAGGGGGATCAACGACGGCGAAGAGCTGGAGCGGACCATCCGGGATCTGTCCCGGTATCTGCCGGTGCTGGAGAGTGTGTCGGTGGTGCCGGCGGGGCTTACCAGATTCCGGGAAGGACTGTATCCCCTGGAGCCCTTTGACAAGGAAGAGGCCAGGAAGGTGCTGGAGACCATCCACCGCTGGCAGCAGAAGTTTGTCCGGGAGCAGGGGCTGCATTTCATCCATGCCAGTGACGAGTGGTATCTTCTGGCAGGGGAGGAGCTGCCGGAGGAAGAGCGGTACGACGGGTATCTTCAGCTGGAGAACGGCGTGGGGATGCTGCGGCTTCTGAAGCAGGAATTTGACCAGGCATACGAGGCGCTGCCGGGAGATGAGAAAGGGCGCAAGGTGACCATCGCCACGGGGCGGCTTGCGGGCCCCTATATCCGGAAGCTTACAGAGAAGCTTAAGGAGAAGTATCCCCGGACGGAAGTGGAGGTGTGCCCTATCCGCAACGATTTCTTCGGGGAATCGATTACCGTGTCCGGCCTGATCACCGGGCAGGATCTGATGGCGCAGTTAAAGGGACGTTCTTTGGGCGAGCGGCTTTTACTTCCCTGCAATATGTTCCGCAGCGGGGAGGAAGTCTTCCTGGACGACGTGACTCTCTCCCAGGTGGAAGAG
>NZ_DBGCJQ010000018.1:0-6474 GCF_048354975.1 Massilistercora timonensis
AGGCTTAAGATCAAGTTCATCCAGGTCCAAGAAAACTAACTAGCTTCCTTATCCCTTTTACTGTTTTGGGTTCGCCTCAAACTGTCTCGCAGTTCAAAGCGGTTCTCTGAAATCTCTTAAAGAATTTTCAGGGTTGGTGTCTATTGTTCAGTTATCAAGGTTCTTTTTTTGCCGTCCCTCACGGGTCAGCCTAGATATAATATCACTGAATGCTATTCAATGTCAAGACTTTTTCTAAGCTTTTTTTACTTTTTGAACGCATTTTTTTACAGATACTATACCTTGTTTTTTCCGGGTTCTGATACCACAAGATATCCGTCCCGGCCTTGTCAGAGAAAAAACTGTCTGGAACTTTCATTCCAGACAGTCATTCTTGACGAGCGGAGAAAGAGGGATTTGAACCCTCGCGCCGGTTGCCCGACCTACACCCTTAGCAGGGGCGCCTCTTCAGCCTCTTGAGTATTTCTCCAGCAAAGGTAATTATACTAAACCTCTATCTTGTTGTCAATCACTTTTTCCCCATGTTTTCGTGGATCGTCTCCTGTATCCGGTCTTTCACCATAGCGGCGATCTCGTTTGTTTTCAGATCTTTGTAATCTTCATAGAGAAGGGGCTCCAGGAAATGTACCTGGACCGTCACCGGGCTGGTGGTGTTGGTGTCAAAGGGTTTGAAGGAATCAATAAGCGCTACCGGGACGATGGGGCACTTTGCCTTGGTCGCCGCCTTGAAGCTTCCGCCCTTGAATGTCTGTACTTCGTTTCCATTTTTGGAGCGGGTCCCTTCCGCGAAGATCAGATAGTTTCTTCCCTTCTTTACTTCATTTGTTACATTGATGATCACCTGCATGGACTGACGCACGTCCTCCCGGTCGATCATATAGGCTTTCATGCAGGCGAACACCTGCTTGAGGAAAGGAACATTGGCCACTTCCTTTTTCGCCACCACGGAAAACGGCTTCGGACACGCTTCCACCACTGCAAGAACATCATATAACCCCTGATGATTCGGGAAAAACATGAATCCATTTTCTTTCGGAATATTTTCTTCTCCATGGACATCGATATGGACATTCCCGCCCTTGTTGGCCCGCAGGGTGATAAACCGGAGCATTTTGTACTGCTGCTCTTCTGTATATTTGTCCGGATGGCTGGCGTGATAACACAGCTTGCACCACATATAAGGCACCAGCAGGATATTTCTCCATACCATGATTAAAATTCGTTTCATAATAAATACTCCTTTGTAGAGGATTCTTTCCTATTAGTATAAACATTCTCAATTATCTTGTCAAAAAAAGACGTTATTCATACCAGTCATAGCTGTAATCTCTGTGCTCCTCCACGTACTGCTCCGCCGCCAGCTTCGCACGGATCCGGGAGTAATTGGCCTTCCTGAGATAGATCCCCTGGTTCCTCTCAGCGATATCGCAGAAATACTGATACACATCTCCTCTGACATAATCCTCATAACCAGAGAGGTCCATGCCGGCGATCGCCGGGGCTGCGTCTGCCGACAGCCTGGTAAGCAGGTAATAGATATCCTCTTCTTTCATATTTTCCGTATGGGCGATATTATATTCCGCTACGATGGCATCCGGCCTTGCAAGAGAAAGTCCAATATACAGAACACTCACGACTGCTACAATATATCGGAAAAGCGGAAATCTTTCCCGGTAGATATTCACGATCACTCCTGCCATGATAAGACTGAGGGTCAGAAGGAACCACAGCACCAGGATCCGCAGGAACGTAAGATGATAGACCCCCACATACAGGAACATCCGGTAGGCGGCGGACAGGATCATAATATAGGTACATGCCGAGATCACCGTCAGGATGATCTTCAGAGGAAGGCTTTCCTTAAATAAATACAGACACAAAAGTACCATAATAAAATTCACAAAGCTGACGAACAGAAGCTCCCAGAAACCGCCCCTGGCGTACTCCGCATAGGTAAGGTCCGCCGGCAGCCCCACCTGAAGGCCGATGAAGAGATATACGATCTGGATCAGGCAGTACATCAGGTAGATCACACTGATGATACTGGTAAAGGTGATCCCTACTACCGGGTTAAAATACCGGATCTTCCGCCTCTTCTCAATAGGAAAGTTATATTTGCACAGCGCCGCGAAAAAGCCATAGCCAAGAGCAAAGCCAAGAAGAATGGTAAACCCGATGCCAAGTAAATTCGAGAAATTAATATATTTCAGAATTTCTCCAAATATCCTGGAAAACACAAGATCTGATTTCAACAACAGCGGCAGCACCAGGCACAAAATCCCCAGCGCCACAAAGCACCCCACAGCAATGGCCGCCACCGTCTGCTTCTTCTTGCTCTGGCTCCTGGAGAAATATCCCGCCCCATGAGAGAAAGGAAGCGGGAGAGATCCCACCATGGTTCCAAACAACAAGAAGATCCTCTTGAGATACATAGGGAAATTCCAGTCGTGATCATCATAAAACTGATGGATCATCAGCACAAAAAACAGAAGAACGATCCCCAGCAGATTGAAAAAGTGCAGGAAAAAGGAAGTGGTCAGCGCAGTGGAGATCCCCAGCAGAATCATTCCTATTATATATAGAAGAGATCTCTTCTGCAGCCGGAACCGGATCCTGCGCATAAACAGTCCCGCCGTCAGGATTGTAACCGCCACGCACAGAGGAAATGTTACCCCGTGCGTATTTTTATAAAGGCAAAAGGCAAAAACAATCCCGTATAGAATACTGATGCCGCCAAAAAAGCGGTAGTCCTGCCGCATTTTCATGATCAATGGCCTTTCGTTCATAGAATCCTCCTTCCTCGCCGGCCAGATACCCCGGTGATCTTTCTATTTCTTCTTGAGTTCCTTCATACGCCTGTTTGCCTCGTCTATAAGTACGTCGGCATTTTCCCCGGCGGCCCGTGCTTTTTGGGCCCACTCCAGGCTCAGGAGCAGATTTTCTTCCGTGGTGGGAATAAGCAGATAGTAATGGGCCAGCAAAAGCATCCCTTTGGTGTCGCCGCCATCTGCAGCCTGAAAGCATAGAGCGTGGGCTTCTCGGAGATCCTGCTTAACGCCGTGCTCTCCATAGAGATATTCCCGTCCGGCCGCGGCGGCACAGGGCGCGTCGCCAAGGCTTGCCCCGTCAACGAACAGCTGCTGAGCTCTGCGGTGATTGAGATCCACGCCGCAGGTGCCATTGTAATAATGATAGCCCAGATATCGGTATGACTTTGCGTCTTTCAGGCCTATGCCCTCATAGTACCAGCGATGTGCAGCGTCTTCATTGGCAAGTTCCTTGAGACCATAGACCGGATCCTGAAGAAACGCGTATCGGAACGTGCATTTTCTATCCTGCATTTCCGCGCCTTTCCGATAACATTCCAGCGCTTTCCCCGAATCTACGGCTGTACCAATGCCGTCTTCATAAGCAAGCCCCAGATAATACAGACCAAGAGGATCCCCTGCATTGGCGGAAATCTGATACCAGTGGAAGGCTGTGTCCGGATCTGCAGGATGGAGGCCTTCCACCCCAAGCTCGTAATTCAGGCCGGTATAAGCCGCCGCTTTCGCATGGCCCTGCCTGGCGGCTTCCTCATACCACTTGGCAGACATAACCGGATTCTTTACCTGGTTAAAACCAATACGGAAATTTTGCGCCAGAAAATACTGCGCTTTCACATGGCCCTGCCTGGCGGCTTTTTGCAGATACTCATTCACAGGTTCCGGCAGCCACAGCAGACTACGAGGCGCCTTGTAAAAGCAGTATGCCAGCAGATACTGGGCCTCTGGATCGCCATTATCAGCAATGGGCTCCAGAAGAAGACGCGCTATGTTGAAATCTTTATTCTGCCCCATTAATTCTTTTGCTTTCTCTATCCGCTCTGTGGCGTAGTCCGGCTTCTCCTTAACATAGGCACTGGTAATATCATGAACCTGATGTTTCAACTTATAGATCCAGGCTTTGGAAATGGATTCCGTCTCTCCTGTCTCCAAGTCCCTCATCCAATAATTCTGATTATCCTTTTCTCCACCGCATTCGTAGACCTTTCCCTCAATCAGGTAAACCTCAAGCTTGTGCAGCAGACCATGTCTTGGAGTTGTATATTCCATCTCTTCATATTTCATATTTATATCCTCCCGCCACCTGCGATACGTTAATTTTAATATAGCATGAGCAAAGCTAAAATACAATTGATAAGAAACTGACAAAAATCCTTCTTAAATCTTTAAAAAAACTTCCGTTTGAGATAAAATGGGGACAGGGTATTTTCAATCTGGGACGTGGTATTTTTGAAAATACCACGTCCCCAACTAGGAGGTTTTATTATGAACACGAATATTAATATGGAGCAATTACAAAAAGACGCGGTGGACATCTTCCACCAGGGCTTCGCCTGTTCCGAGTCGGTCATCTATGCGCTTCGCAAGAATTTTGAGCTGGAGATGTCCGACGACGCCATCGCCATGAGCACCGGATTCCCCTGGGGACTGGGCGGAGGCGGCTGTATCTGCGGCGCTCTTGCCGGCGCTACCATGGTCATCGGCTACTTCTACGGACGTACCGTGCCGGGAGATCCCAAGAACGTACGCTGCTTTGCTCTGTGCAATGAGCTTCACGACTTCTTCAAGGAGACCTGCGGCGGCACCTGCTGCCGGGTACTGACCAGAGGCATGGAGAAAGACGCTCCGGAGCGGAAAGCCCAGTGTACCAGATTCGTGGAAGCTACCGTGAAGAAAACCGCTGAGATCATCCTGCGGGAGCTGGAAAAGGACGGAAAGATCGAGAAATAAGCTACATAAGGAAAGAAATGGGAGTTACAGCAATGGAAGTATCCAAAACCCTGGCGGCACAGATTGTCCACGCAGTCTATGAAGTGGTAAAAACCGATACCAACCTGATCAGTCCTTCCGGCCATATTGTGGGAAGTACTGATCCGGACCGTATCGGCTCCTTCCACGCCGCCGGGGCTTATGCTGCAAAGACGGGAGCCCCGGTCTTCGTAGATGAAGCGCACCCTTTTGAGGGAGCAAAGCCGGGGATCAACTACCCCATCTTTCTCAACCACGCCCCCATCGCCGTGATCGGCCTCACCGGAGACCCGGAGGCGCTGAAGCCTTTTGGCTTCCTGATCACAAAGATCACCGAGGTTTTTCTGAAGGAACAGCAGTTAAATGAAGAAATGGCGTCGGAATCTCGCGCCCTTCATTATCTCATCACTTCTCTGATCTACGACCGCATCCCGGATCCGGATCAGTTCCAGCTGCTTCTGGATCAGTACGGACTATGCCGGGAGGACTCTCTTGCGGTTCTCGTTATCCGCATGGAAGATTCCTGCCCTGAGCAGGCCCTTCGCTTTTATTTTCAGTCCCTGGGAGTCCGGCTCTCCCATTATTTTTATCCCAATGAATGGATCGTGCTCTTTGACGAGAGCTCCTTTACGTCTTTTTCCGAAAAGGATTTCTCTCAAAAATTCCGGGGACAGCTCCACGCCGGCCTGGGAAATTTCACTTCTCTCTCCCATGCGTCCCGTTCCTACCAGAATGCTCTGGCGGCGCTTCGCCACGCCCTGAACCAGGATCTCGCCTTCTGCGATATCTCGACGCCGTCGGCAGAATATCTTCTGGAAGCCATTCCCGGAGATATGAAAACTCTGTTCGCCAGCCAGTTATTAGACGGACTGACGGAAAAGGAATGTTCCATACTGCGGACCTATCTCTCCTGCAATATGTCTCTGAAAAATACAGCCGACGCTCTTTTTATCCACAAGAATACGCTGCAGTATCATCTGGATCGGATCGCGGAAAAAAGCGGGAAAAATCCAAGAAATTTCCAGGACGCTTTTCTCTTCCAGCTGGCCCTCTTCTGCCATATCTGATTATCTCATTGGTATATATACCAATATTCTTATGCAAATATCAAAGTTTTTCAGTATAAAAACCATGGATTTTCTTTCTCTTTGCGTTATACTATAAGAAATCAAAGAGGAGGTACCTATTATGAAGGTTGTTGTCGCCATTGATTCATTCAAAGGAAGTCTTTCCTCGGCAGAAGCCGGAAATGCAGTAAAAGCCGGAGTCTTATCCGCAATCCCCGACGCCCGGGTGATCGTCAAACCCCTGGCCGATGGCGGGGAAGGAAGCACCGACGCCCTCATTGAAGGACTGGGCGGGACTCGCATAGACTTAGAAGTGACCGGACCCATGGGAACTCCTGTATCTGCATACTATGGATACATCCCGGATCAAAAAACCGCGGTCATCGAGATGGCCAGCGCCGCCGGTATCACTCTGGTCCCGGACGCCGAGAAAAATCCTCTCGCCGCCACCACCTACGGAGTCGGGGAAATGATCCTGGACGCCATCCGGCGCGGCTGCCGCAAGTTCATCATCGGGATCGGCGGAAGCGCTACAAACGACGGCGGCCTTGGCATGTTGAAGGCGCTGGGATTTACTTTCCTTGATGAAAATGGAAATGACGTGGGAGAAGGCG
>NZ_DBGCJQ010000019.1:0-41135 GCF_048354975.1 Massilistercora timonensis
GTCAGCGTGCGGCTGGCGGCTCAGTGCACCGACGCCAGGGTCAATGTAGTAGTGGAGGATCTCTATAAGAAGTATCCGGATGTGGACGCCCTGGCGGCGGCCAAGCCGGAGGAGATCGAGGAGATCGTAAGGCCCTGCGGCCTGGGTAAAAGCAAAGCAAGAGATATCAGCGCCTGTATGCGGATCCTGCGGGATGAATATGGCGGGAAGGTGCCCGATGATTTTGACGCCCTTCTGGAACTGCCGGGAGTAGGCAGAAAGAGCGCCAACCTGATCATGGGAGATGTGTTCGGGAAGCCGGCCATTGTGACAGACACCCACTGTATCCGCCTGAGCAACCGCATCGGCCTGGTGGACGGGATCAAGGATCCCAGGAAGGTGGAGATGGCTCTGTGGAAGATCATTCCCCCGGAGGAGGGAAGCGATCTCTGCCACCGGCTGGTATACCATGGCCGGGATGTGTGTACGGCCAGGACCAAACCCCATTGTGATCAATGCTGTCTTGCGGATATCTGTAAGAAGGCAGGGGTAGAGAAATAGGACAGATGGAGGATCGGGCATGAAGAAATGGAGTCTGGGCCTTGCCCTGGCATGTGTGCTGCTTCTTTTTGCCGGCGCCTGCGGGACCGGGCAGGATGAGACGGCAGGCGCCATCGGCGAAGGAAGCAGTCAGGGATCAGAAAGCGAAAGTGAAGGCAGCAGCCAGGAGAAGATCTTCGGAGAGTTTGAGACCGTCACCCTTACCGGGGAGCCGGTGACTCAGGAGATCTTTGGAGAGGCGAAGCTTACCATGGTGAATATCTGGGCTACTTACTGCACTCCCTGTATCCAGGAGATGCCGGAGCTGGCGGAGCTTGCCCGGGAATATGAAGACCGGGGCGTACAGATCGTAGGCCTTCTAAGCGACGTCAGTGAACCGGAAGACGCCACGGCAATGGAGATCGTGGAAGAGACCGGCGCGGATTATATGCATATCCTGCCATCCGCGGAACTGCAGATGAATCTTTTAAGCCGGATCAGCGCGGTGCCTACCACCGTTTTCCTGGATCAGGAGGGGAATATGACAGGAAGCGCCTATGCCGGGGCCAGGAGCAAGGAAGACTGGTCCGGGATCCTGGAAGAGATCCTGGGAGAGGTGGGAGCATGAAAGAGAAGAATATCCGCCTGCTGCGGGGAATACTCCTGGCAGCAGGCATTTTCTGTATAGGGATCGGGATTTTCCGCGGGGAGACGCAGGAAGTGCTGATCAAGGGGATCAATATCTGTCTGGAGTGTATTGGAATTGGATAAGAGGAAAAAAGGACTGCGGCAGTGGGTCCAGATAGGATTTACGGCTCTGACAAATGGATACTGGCTGGGATTTCTGACCGGAAGGATCTACCGGGGACCGGGGAAGGCCGCCTGCGTGCCGGGACTTAACTGTTATTCCTGTCCGGGGGCCCTTGGGTCCTGCCCCATCGGTGCGCTGCAGGCGGTGCTGGGAAGCCGGGATTATAAGGTTTCTTTCTATGTGACAGGATTTCTTCTTCTGGTGGGATCGGTGTTTGGGCGGTTTGTCTGCGGATGGCTCTGCCCCTTTGGACTGATCCAGGATCTTCTGTACCGGATTCCCTTCTTCCGGAAGCGGAAGAACCTTCCGGGGCATAAGGGGCTGGTGTGGCTGAAATACGGGATCCTGGTGCTTTTTGTGATCCTTCTGCCTTCGGTGGTGGTGGATCTTGTGGGACAGGGGAGCCCCTGGTTCTGTAAATACATCTGTCCCTCCGGGACACTGATGGCAGGGCTTCCTCTTCTTGCTTCCAACGAGTATCTGCGGGCTGCCGCAGGGGCCCTGTTCGCCTGGAAAGTGGGACTTCTGGTCCTGGTGATCCTGCTTGCCCTCTGGGTGTACCGCCCTTTCTGCAAGTATATCTGCCCTCTGGGAGCAGTCTACAGCCTGTTCAACCCGGTGGCGCTGTACCGTTATGAGATCCGGGAGGACAAGTGTACCAAATGCGGCAGGTGTGCATCTGCCTGTAAGATGGATATCAAGACCTGGCAGCAGCCCAACAGCAGAGAGTGTATCCGGTGCGGGGATTGCGTGGCCGCCTGCCCGGAAGGCGCCATCCTTCGCCGGCCTTTTGGCCGGGGGCGGCAGAACGAGGATAAGAAATAGGAGGGAGCAGCTTGTATATTGCGGATCTGCATATTCATTCCCGGTATTCCAGGGCTACCAGCAGGGACTGTACCCCGGAGTATCTGGACCTCTGGGCAAGGAGGAAGGGGATCGGCCTTATCGGGACCGGAGATTTCACCCATCCGGCCTGGAGAGAGGAACTGGAAGAAAAACTGGAGCCCACCGGGGACGGGTTCTACCGTCTGAAGGAGGAATACCGGATCCGGGATAGTAGTGTGGCCGGCGGGCAGGAGCCCCGGTTTGTAGTCACCGGGGAGATCAGTTCTATTTATAAGAAGAAGGAGAAGACGCGCAAGGTCCACAGCCTGATCCTGCTTCCCGGGCTGGAGGCGGCCAGGACTGTCTCCCGGAAGCTTGATACCATTGGCAACATCCATTCTGACGGGAGGCCCATCCTGGGGCTTGATTGCCGCGACCTGCTGGAGATCCTGCTGGAACTGTGCCCGGAGGCTGTCTATGTGCCGGCTCATATCTGGACGCCTCATTTCTCTATGTTCGGGGCGTTCTCCGGTTTTGACAGCGTGGAGGAGTGCTTTGAGGATCTGGCGGATCATATTCATGCGGTGGAGACCGGTCTTTCCTCGGATCCGCCTATGAACTGGAGGGTCTCTGCTTTGGACAAGTATCAGCTGATCTCCAATTCCGACGCCCATTCCCCGGCGAAGCTGGGGAGGGAGGCCAACCTTCTGGAGGGGGAATTCTCCTACGGGGGCCTGAAGCGGGCCGTGGAGACAGGAGAAGGGCTTTCCGGGACCATTGAGTTCTACCCGGAGGAGGGGAAATATCATTTCGACGGCCATCGGAAATGCGGGATATGCTTAAGTCCTTTGGAGGCGGAGGCGTACCAGGGGATCTGCCCGGTGTGCCACAAGAAGCTGACCATCGGCGTGGATCACCGGATTCGCCAGCTGGCCGACCGGCCGGAGGGGTATGTCCGGGAGAACGCCAAACCCTTTGAGAGCCTGATGCCCCTGCCGGAACTGGTTGGGGCGGCGGTGGGCCATGCTCCTTCCAGCAAGGGTGTTCAGAGAGAATACGCGCGTATGCTGGCGGAGCTGGGACCGGAATTCCAGATCTTAAGAGAGATTCCGGAGGAAGAGATCTGCCGGTGCGCAGGAGAGCGGATCGCAGAGGGCATCCGCCGGCTGAGAGCCGGAGAGGTGGAACGGATCCCCGGCTATGACGGAGAGTACGGGACCATCCGGGTTTTTTGATTTTTTCTAATAGAAGCTTAAGAAAGAATTTATAGAATCTGTCAGGATTTGGGAGTATAATGATTGGCATGTGAAGACAAAACATCCCCGAAGGAGGAACAGACATGGGGCGAGGCTTTGGAAGAGCAAAGGAGCAGGAACCAGAAAGTTATGAGATCGAGAGAAGACCGGTGGCCCGGTACCAGCCGGATCATCGGGAGGGGCTGACCAGGGCCCAGGCGGCGGAGCGTATGGCGGCCGGGTGGTCCAATATCCCGGTGGATCCGCCGGCCCAGACGGTGAAGGAGATCATCCATGAAAATGTATTTACCTACTTCAACCTGGTCTTTACCGTGCTGGCAGTGCTGCTGTGTCTGGTGGGCTCCTTCCGGAACCTGACGTTCATGCCGGTGATCATCATCAATACGCTTATTGGTATCGTCCAGGAGATCCGGGCGAAACATGTGCTGGAGAAGCTGAATATGCTGAATGCCCCTCATGCCCTGGTGGTGCGGGAAGGGCAGGTCACATCCGTTGACTCGGAAGATCTGGTGCTGGATGACATTGTGATCTTCAAGGCAGGTAACCAGATCTGCGCGGACGCCCAGGTGGTATTTGGCGAGGTGCGGGTCAACGAGTCTCTGCTCACCGGTGAATCCGACGAGATCGTGAAGAAGCCCGGCGACCATCTGATGTCGGGAAGCTTTGTGGTGGCCGGAGAATGCCGGGCCCGGCTGGAGCAGGTGGGCGCGGATTCCTATATCTCCAAGCTGACACTGGAGGCTAAGGCCATCCAGAAGGGAGAGAAGTCGGAGATGATCCGCTCCCTGGACAAGCTGGTGAAATTCGTGGGTATTGCGCTGATCCCCATCGGAAGCATCCTGTTTGCCCAGAGCTTTTTCTTTAACGACGAGACCTTCCGGGACAGTGTCACTTCCATGGTCGCGGCGGTGATCGGCATGATCCCGGAGGGGCTTTACCTGTTGGCCAGCGTGGCCCTGGCGGTAAGTTCCATCCGGCTTGCCCAGAAGAAGGTGCTGCTCCATGACATGAAGAGCATCGAGACTCTGGCCCGGGTCAATGTGCTGTGTGTGGATAAGACCGGGACCATTACGGAGAACACCATGAGTGTGAAGAAGCTGGTGCCCACGGAGCATTATGACGGGGAGGCCATGCCGGAACTGGCCCGGATGGTGGGAGACCTGGTGCGGCCCATGAGCAGCGACAACGCCACCATGGAAGCCATGAAAGAATTTTTCAAAGAGGGAACGGGGAAGGCACCGCAGAAGGTGATCCCCTTTACCTCAGTGACCAAATACAGCGGCGTGACTTTTGAGGATCAGGCTTATGTGCTGGGGGCGCCGGAGTTTGTGCTCCGGGAGGATTATCCGTCCTATGAGTCCCAGATCCTCAACTATGCCAGGAGAGGGTACCGGGTTCTGGTATTCGGTACCTGCGGGGAGATCACGGAGGGGCAGAAGCTCTCGGAGAAGGTGACGCCTCTTGCCTACATCCTTCTGGCGAATCCGGTGCGGAAAGAAGCGCCGGAGACCTTTGCTTATTTCGCGGAGCAGGGAGTGGAGGTAAAGGTGATCTCGGGAGACAATCCCATGACTGTATCAGAGGTGGCCAAGGAAGCAGGGATCGCCAATGCGGATGAGTATGTGGACGCCACCACCCTGCGGACGGAAGAAGACGTGTGGAACGCAGTCGCAAGATACACCGTATTTGGCCGGGTGACGCCAGCCCAGAAGCGCCAGTTTGTTCAGGCCCTGAAAGGACAGGGGAGAACGGTGGCCATGACCGGCGACGGCGTCAACGATGTGCTGGCCTTAAAGGACGCGGACTGCAGCGTGGCCATGGCCTCCGGAAGCGATGCGGCGGTACAGGCCTCTCAGGTGGTGCTCCTGGAGTCCAATTTTGCCTGCATGCCTTCGGTGGTACTGGAAGGAAGAAGAGTGGTCAACAACATCCAGCGTTCGGCCAGCCTGTTCCTGGTGAAGAACATTTTCTCCTTCCTGCTGTCCCTGTTCTCAGTGGTGTTTATGATCACCTATCCTTTGGAGCCTTCCCAGGTGTCGCTGATCAGTATGTTCACCATTGGCGTGCCGGCCTTCTTCCTGGCGCTCCAGCCCAACAAAGAGGTGATCCAGGGACATTTCCTGACCAACGTGTTTTTGAAGGCGCTGCCTGCCGGACTGACCGACGTGCTGGCGGTAGGGGCGCTGGTGGTGTTTGGCCGGACTTTTGGCGTGGCGTCCGAGGATATTTCCACGGCGGCCACCATGCTGCTGGCTATTGTAGGCTTCCTGATCCTGTTTAAGATCTGTCAGCCCATGAATGTGATCCGGGGCGGAGTCTGGGTGATCTCCATTGTGGGCCTGATCGGCTGCAGCATTTTCCTGCCGGATCTTTTTGCCATCACAGGAATGTCCACCGAGTGTATTATGTTGTTTGTGGTATTTTCCATTGCCACCGAGCCGGTGCTGCGCTATCTCACCATGCTGGTGGGCGGCCTGCGCAGCCTGTTCCAGAAGATTTTCCACAGAAAAAAGACGGCGTAAGCAAAGCTTACACCGTCCTGTGAGAAGGTTCAGATCGTAAGGATCCGGCCGGAGAGATCTTTCCACAGAAAGCCCTCCTGGTCGCAGATCATATACCCCCGGGCGGAGCCTTCCTTGGGAAGGGATACGGAGCCCGGGTTCATATAGTGAAAGGAGCCCATATCCTGGTTGGCGGGCACGTGGGTGTGTCCGTTCAGAAGGATATCCCCTTCTTTCAGAGGGGGAAGGTTCCCGGGATGGAAGACATGGCCGTGGGTGGCGAAGATGGTACGCCCGTTTACCTCCAGGAGGCAGTAGTCTGCCAGGATGGGAAATGGAAGGACCATCTGGTCTACTTCACAGTCACAGTTTCCCCGGACACAGAGGAGTTCCTGCTTCAGGGGAGCAAGAAGGGCGATCACCTCTTTGGGGGCATATTCTTCCGGCAGGTCATTGCGGGGACCGTGGTACAGAAGATCCCCAAGAAGGAGCAGACGGTCCGCGCCTTCCCGGTGGTAGGCCTCCAGCATCTGGCGGCAGTAGAGGGCGGAGCCGTGGATATCGGATGCGATCATCAGTTTCATGAGAAATACCTCGCTTTTCATAAGTATTTATGGATAAAGTCTGGTGTTATTTTATCACAGATCAGAGTCAATGCAAAGGAGAGAAGGATGGAGAAATCGTGGAAGATTGTCAGGGCCTCTTATGAAGACCTCCCGGAGATCATGGAGATCCTCAAGGGCGCCTGCGGCATGGTGAAAGACCCGGCCTGGTTCTATGTGGAGGATGTGGAAGAGGACGCAGAACTTCTGCGCCAGCATGTGGAAGAGAAAGGATTTATCCTGAAGGCGGAAGCAAAAGACGGGATCGCCGGGTTCCTGATGGTGCGCTTCCCGGGAGAGGAGCCGGATAATCTGGGGCTCCACCTGGGGCTGTCCAGAGAGGCGATGGAGCAGGTGGCCCACATGGAAACGGCGGCGGTGCGGCCAGAGTATTGCGGGCAGGGGATCCAGAAGAGTCTTATGCGCCAGGGAGAGGAACTGTTAAAAGGCACTTCCTTCCGTTATCTTATGGGAACTGCCCATCCGGACAATACTTACAGTGTGAATAACTTTCTGAAGCTGGAGTATGAGATCATTGATGAGGCGCGCAAGTACGGCGGGCTTCCCCGCTACGTGTTCTGTAAGGAGATAAGATGATCCGGGGAATTGTATTTGATATGGACGGCCTTCTCTTTGATTCTGAGCGGCTGGTGAAGAGAACCTGGAATGAAGTGGGAGAGATCCTGGGGCTTCCGGGCCTGGGGGAGCATATCCGTCATACGCTGGGGAAGAACCGGAGAGGGAGAAATGAATATTTTATCCGGGCTTTCGGGGAGGACTTCCCCTTTGAAGCCTTCGACCGGGAGAACAAGCGGATCTTTGCCGGGATTATGGAGCGGGAAGGGATGCCGGTGAAGCCGGGAGCCCGGGAGCTTCTTGCCTACGGAAGAAAGCAGGGATACAAGATCGGGATCGCCACCTCCTCCAGCCGGAATTACGCGGTGGAACACCTGAAGGGGACCGGGCTCTATGAGTATTTTGACGGCGGCGTCTTCGGGGACATGGTGACCCGGGGGAAGCCGGATCCGGAGATCTACCTGGCGGCCTGCGAAAGTCTTGGTCTGGAGCCGGGAGTGTGCATGGCGCTGGAAGATTCTCCTGCGGGGATCCGTTCCGCCAGCAGTGCGGGGATGGTCCCGGTGATGGTGCCGGACCTTGTAGAGCCCACAGAGGAGATCCGGGAGCTGGCGTACGCAGTGTGTAAAGATTTGTGGGAAGTGCGGGAAATCATAGGAACTATTAACGTTGTTTCCTGACAAAATGAAAAAAGAAAAGTGGAGACAAAGTTCAAATGCAGGAACTTTGTCTCCGCTTTTCTAAAACGTATAGGAGTTTTATGTCTTATATGTTACTTTTTCTCTATAGTTCTCTTTCTGTTTTTTATAACATAATAAGTAGAGCCCAACATTACAATAAGTCCTACGTATCCTAAAAGGGGGTATAATGTGTTGACCAATCTTTCAAAGGGAACCATACCAGACAACACGGCAACAATTCCTAGGATACATGCTAATACTTTTGAGTGTCTTGTTCCATATTCGGTAAACCTTGTAACGGTTCCAAATAAGAAAGATACCGCAGAGGATAATATACCGAGAAGCAGAATCACCGCAAAAAAGATTCCAAGTGGCCGGTATATTTGGACAGCCAGTTCCACAAGGGGAATAGAACTTTCATATATATTTTCGTAATTTTTCAAAAGTGTATAGTTGATAAATAAAATACACAGTCCTAAAGCAAGGCCGCCAGCCCAACCAGAATATTTTCGGACACTGGCATCTTCTTCTCTGTTTCCTATTCCTGCCAAGGTTGCCATATTTCCTGTTACGCAAAACGCGACATATAAAAAGAGAGAGATTATAATGTTAGGAGCAGATCGATACACATCCGCCGTTTCTAATATTCCGGCTACATTTCCGATTCCATCTGTACTTCTAAAAATCGCGATGAGCGAAACGACAAGAACACTAACAATAATAACCGGACCAATTATCCCATTAAAGAAGGAAATGATTTGAAAACCAAGTATTACAACCAGAACAGTAATTGCCGCGGTTAATATCCTTCCGACAATAGGATTCATTCCAAAATAATCTGCTAATGTTGTTCCTCCTCCAGAAACCATAAGTGCAAAACAACCAAACATGAAAAATGTGATTACCCAATCAATAATCTTTCCGAGCCATTTCCCGCAGGTTGCCTGAATAATGGGACTATGGGAATCAGTATGCATTCTGTGGCCTAATTCAATGCAAAGCCATCCTAACGCACCAAAAAAAATTGTGACTGGGATTACGGCCCAAAGGCTGCTTACTCCAAAATTGGTAAAAAATTGCATGATTTCCTGGCCGGATGCAAATCCCGCACCTACCACTGCGCTAAAATATACCCCCATGTTTATTATAATGCGGAGTGTTTTTCTGCTTTTTTTCATGATACACCCCTTTCATCAATAAATTCTACCCAGAATTTCTTTTTCAGCAAATAGTCCTGTTGCGCCTCCTGTATGAAGGAATACTACATTGCTGCCTTGTTTGATCTTTCCTGTACGTATATCGCTTAACAGTCCTGAAAATGCTTTTCCGGTATAAACAGGGTCGACTAAAAGGCCTTCATTTCTTGCTAAAAATTGGATTGCTTCTGTTCCTGCCGCGGTAGGAACTTCATAAGCTTCTCCATAAAATCCTTTATCGATGATAAAATCTTCCTTTTTAACCAGTGCCGTTGCTCCGATATATTCTAAAGCACCATTTGCCAGATTTTCGGAATGTGCCGCATAGTTTTCACCCATATCCAATGCAGCTATGGAATGAATTTCTATATCGGAACCGATAAGCATCTTGCCGGCGGTTAAACCAGCCATCGTACCGCCAGAAGCTGTTGCATGATATAAATAATCAAATTTAATATTTTCTTTTTCTGCCTGTTCACACAGTTCTACGAGTCCGTTAATATATGCGACGCACCCTTCTTTACTTGCTCCTCCCAACGGAATTTCCATGCATTTGTGATTTTGTTCATTTAATTTTTTTACATGTGCTTCACCAAGTAAGAAAGAACGTCTTTCTGCATCCATAAAAGTTTCATTGTCCTCCATACTGACAATATGTATTTCTGCTCCGTAAATTTTATCCAGTAACATATTCGCTTTTATATCGTTTTCGTCCGGTTCTACTACTGCTACCAGATATAAGATAGGTTTCAACCCACTGCTTAATGCTGTCCAGGTTGTCTGCATCGCATGATTCGATTGTGTAGCGCCGTAAGTTAAAACATATTCGCAGCCATCCTGAATTGCTTTTCCCATCAGAAATTCCAGTTTTCGAGTCTTATTTCCTCCAAATTGATTTTTCCCTGTAAGGTCATCTCGTTTTAGATATAAATTTACGCCCAATATTTCTGACAATTTTTGGAGTTTATGCAGTGGAGTGGGGAAAAACCCTAAATTTACACGTGGAACAGACTGTATCATTTGCTTTGCTTCATGAATTGTAACTGCCATTTTCATTTCCTCCATTTCGTCTTTATAGCACCGGTGCATTCCTTGTTTATACTCATCTTAGCAACAAACATTAACCTTGTAAAATGATTAAAAAAGCTATAAAATATTCCTGGATGGAATATTTGAAAGAGGAGATTCTTATGCTTTCACATGATGACATAACACTCATATTATCTGTTGCCGAACAACGTAACATTTCTCATGCTGCCAAAGCGTTGTATATGGGGCAGTCCAGCCTGAGTAAACGAATACAGGATATAGAAAATTATCTGGGATATAAAGTATTTGTGCGAAATCGTGGACAAAAGTATCTAAAGCTTACTAAAAAGGGGACAGAATTATTGCCGATTATTTCTCAAATTAGTCAGCTTAACGCAGATGCCCGGAATCTTCGGTATTCTTCTGAAAAGAAAAGATTAAATATTGCTTCCTCAGATGGCCCGTATCTTTTTGTTATAGAAGATGTGGTTAAAGATTTATATACTCTTTCTCCGCAGTGGTTGTTCAAATTAAAAGTTATGTCATATGACGAATGTATTAATGCTATTTCAAAGAATGTAGTTGATGTCGCTTTTATTGGGGAGCATATATATAAAAAAGAAATAGATATCATTCCTCTTTATCAGGAAAAAATGCTGTTTGTTTCTATGAATACGGATTTCCTTCATGAAAACGTAGTTTGTGTTGATTCTTTGGATATTAATAAAGGAATTTACTCGCCTTATTCATCTGAATTTTCATCTTGGTTTTACGCAACATTTAATGAAAAATGTCCTATTCAGTGCGATTTGATTTCGACATTGCAAAAATACATATCTGAATTAGATTCTTGGTCCATTGTCCCTGTTTCTATTGCGAGATATTTAGCCTTAAATCTTCCTGTTATCATACGGCCTTTGGATGTTGATGCTCCGCCAAGAGTGGTTTATTATGCGGTTAAACGTGGAAATGCATCTGAAATTATCAGTGAACTTTTGCATCTAATACGGGGAAAATTGGCAGATAAAGAAGAAATTTATTTGTATTCAGAAGAAATTGCACATTAATAATATGGACAAGAAGTGCAGATTGGAAACAGATAAACAAAAGAGAGAGACCGCCCAATAAAATCCAAGGCATTTTGCCTCCTCGATTTATGGGGGTCTCTCTTAAGCATCAGAAAATAACAGCGATATTTGCCAAAATCCTCTGATTCATCATATCTTATTCCTCTGGCGCGAACATATCCTTTCCTACGCCGCAGATGGGGCATACCCAGTCTTCCGGGATGTCCTCGAAAGCGGTTCCGGGAGCGATCCCGTTATCCGGATCGCCGATTTCCGGATCATAAACATATCCACATGGTTCGCATACGTATTTCTTCATTGTCAGTTACCTCCTTGTTGAAATGTGGTTAATCAGCTTCCCATCTGCCGGAAGCGCCGCAGGGAAGCATAAGGCCGGAGTCTCGGACAGGAAGGCCGATCTCCTGGGAATCCACATGCCCCCGGAAGCTTTTAAGCTCCGTTCCCAGCATGTAGGTCAGCACCGCCGGAGCCAGGCCGGTGGTGTAAGAGTTGATCAGGAAAAACAGGGGTTGATCGGACAGAAGCTGAACGCACAGTTTCACCAGAGGGTGAATGGCGTCCTCGATCTTCCAGATCTCGCCCTTGGGTCCCCGCCCGTAGGAGGGAGGGTCCATGATGATGGCGTCATAGTGATTGCCCCGCCGGATCTCCCGCTCTACGAATTTGACACAGTCATCCACCAGCCAGCGGATGGGCCGGTCAGAGAGACCGGAGGAAGCGGCGTTCTCCTTTGCCCAGGTCACCATTCCCCTGGAGGCGTCCACATGGGTGACGCTGGCGCCTGCCGCCGCGGCTGCCAGGGTGGCGCCGCCGGTGTAGGCGAACAGGTTCAGCACTTTGACTGGCCTGCCTGCCTTGCGGATCTTATCGGAACACCAGTCCCAGTTTACCGCCTGCTCCGGGAAAAGCCCGGTGTGCTTGAAGCTGAAGGGCTTCAGATTAAAGGTGAGTTCCCGGTAATGGATCTGCCACTGCTGGGGCAGATGGAAGAATTCCCACTCGCCGCCGCCTTTTTTACTGCGGTGGTAGTGGCCGTCCATATGCTTCCAGCCGGGGTCCTTCCTGGGGGTGTCCCAGATCACCTGAGGATCGGGACGGACCAGGAGATACTTTCCCCATCGCTCCAGTTTCTCTCCTCTGCTGCAGTCCAGCACTTCATAGTCTTTCCAGTTGTCCGCAATCCACATTGATCCTGACCTCTTTCTTTTGTCTTTTCCTGTTCCTGCATTATAGCATGCCGGCGGCGAAAAGGGAAGACTATAGATGAACGCTTATAGAAGTTATCTATATATAGTCTTACTTATAAAAAAACTCTATTTGAAGGAAAAGGGCAGTATTTATATAATGAAAGGAGGATAACCGAAGTGTAGGCAGATGAAGGAGAGAAAGGAGATCCGCCATGTTCATCGATATGCATATGCATGAAATGACTTATTCCATGGACAGCTTCCTTAAGCTGGATCAGATCGTGTCCATTGCCAGGGAAAAGGGCCTGGGAGCAGTCTGCATCACCGATCATGACAGCATGGGCCTGCGGGACTATGCGGCGGAGTATTCCCGGAAAGTGGATTTTCCCATCTTTGTGGGGATCGAATTTTTCTCTTTGCAGGGAGACATTGTGGCCTTTGGGATCGAGGATTATCCCAGGGAGCGGGTGAGCGCCCAGGAGTTCATCGACCTGGTGAAGGCCCAGAACGGCGTCTGCTTTGCCGCCCATCCCTTCCGGAATAACAACCGGGGGCTGGAAGACAATCTTCGCCGGGTGCGGGGCCTGGACGGGCTTGAGGTCTTAAACGGGAGCACTTCCTTTGAGGCCTGCAGAAAAGCGGCCGAATATGCCAGGGAACTGGGGCTTTTTACTCTGGGGGCCAGCGACTGCCATGTGCCGGAGAAGGTGGGCGTGTACGCCACCTGGTTTCCCCGGGAAGTCCGCACCATGGAAGAGTTCCTGGAGGCGTTCCGGACAGGGGAGATGGAACCTGCCTATTTTGCCGATGGAAAATATCACCGATTATCTGAAAATCCATTTACCTTTTCCGCAGTTAGTGATAGAATGTTTCTATAAGTGCGGAAGGCGGATGGGACAAGCAAAAGAAAGGTGGAATTATCATGATCACAGTCAATGCAATGGGTGACAATTGTCCGATCCCGGTCATCAAGACCAAGAAAGCGATGGACGCGCTTACCGGACCAGAGACCATCGAGGTCCTGGTGGACAACGAGATCGCCGTACAGAACGTAACCAAGATGGCCAAAGGAGCCGGCGGAGAAGTTTCCTCTGAGAGACTGGGGGAGGCAAGCTTTAAAGTAACTGTTAAAATGCAGGGAGCGCCAAAGAACGATTCCCAGGAGGATCCGGCCTGCACTCCGGACGCAAGGAGCAATACCATCGTGGTGGTGGCTTCCGACCGGATGGGCGAAGGCAACGACGAACTGGGCAAGGTGCTGATCAAGTCCTTTATTTTCGCCGTGACTCAGCTGGAGCAGCTCCCCAAGGCTATGTTGTTCTACAACGGAGGGGCGACCCTGACAACGGAAGGCTCGGATTCCCTGGAGGATCTGAAGTCTCTGGAAGCCCAGGGAGTGGAGATCTTAACCTGCGGGACCTGCCTGGATTACTATGGACTGAAAGACAAGCTTGCGGTTGGCGGCGTGACCAATATGTACAGCATTGTAGAAACTATGGCGGGAGCCGGAAGGATCATAAGACCATAGGATACAACTATAAAGGCGGGCCTCTGTGTCAGCAGAGGGCCGCTTTTTCTTAAGAGGAGGAAGGAAGATGAAGACGGATGTAAGACTGACACAGCTTGCCAAGACGTCAGGGTGAGCTGCGAAGATCGGTCCTGAGACCCTTGCCCAGGTTCTGGGCAAGCTGCCTAAATTTCATGATGACAACCTGCTTGTGGGGATCGAGACCTCCGACGACGCGGCAATTTATAAGATCACCGATGAGATCGCCATGATCCAGACGGTGGATTTCTTTACGCCCATCGTGGATGATCCCTATATGTTCGGCCAGATCGCGGCGGCCAATTCCCTGAGCGATGTGTGGGCCATGGGCGGAGAGCCGGCGGTGGCGCTCAACATTGTAGGATTCCCCAACTGTCTGGACCCGGCGATCCTGGGAGACATCCTGGCAGGCGGCGCGGACAAGGTCAAGGAGGCGGGAGCGGTTCTGGTTGGCGGCCATTCCGTGCAGAACGACGAGCCCCAGTACGGCCTGTGCGTGTCCGGGTTCGTGCATCCGGATAAGATCTTCAAGAACTATGGGGCAAGACCGGGAGATATCCTGATCCTGACCAAGCAGATCGGAAGCGGTGTGATTAACACGGCGGTGAAGGCCCAGATGGCGCCTGAGTCCGCGCGCCGGGAGACGGAGCTTGTGATGGCCTCCCTGAACAAGAAGGCCAAGCAGGTGGTGGAGAAATATGATGTATCCGCCTGCACGGACGTTACCGGATTCGGCCTTCTGGGGCACAGTGTGGAGATGGCATCTGCCAGTGATGTGACTTTTGACATCCGGGTGAAGGACGTGGCCTATATGGAGGACGCCATTGCCTGCGCTAAGATGGGGCTGGTTCCCGCGGGAGCTTACAAGAACCGGGGATATTCCATTGATAAAGTAGATACTGGCTCTGTGGAAGAGCATTATCTGGATCTCCTTTATGATCCCCAGACTTCCGGCGGACTTCTGATCGCCGTGGCGCCGGGGGAGGCGTCCCGGATGATGAAGGATTTCGCGGAGGCGGGGATGGAGACGCGGGTTTCCGTGATCGGAGAAGTGGCGGAGAAAAGCGACAAGCTGATCCGTCTGAGATAGTCAGGAAAGGAAAGAAAGACATGGATAAGAACAAACTGTACCGGAAGATCCCCAAGGTAGATCTTCTGCTGGAAGAAGAAGAGATCCGGGAGCTGATCGGGCGCTACAGCCGGGACACGGTTCTGGAGGCGATCCACACAGAGATGGATGGCCTGCGCAGGTGGATCGGTCAGTGCGAGGATGAAGAGAAAGCCCTGGAACGGATTGAAGGGCTGAAGGACCGGATCGCCCGCACGGTGGAGGCGATGCACACCCCCAATATGCGGATGGTCATCAACGGGACCGGAACGGTGCTCCACACCAACCTGGGCCGGGCGCCCATCTGCAGGGAGCATATGGAGCGGGCCGCCAAACTGGTCAGCGGTTATTCCAACCTGGAGTACAACCTGGAAGAAGGAAGACGGGGAGAGCGGTATTCTCATTTCGAGAAGCTTCTGTGCCGGCTGACCGGGGCGGAGGCCGCCATGGCGGTGAACAACAACGCGGCGGCGGTAATGCTGATCTTAAGTTCTCTGGCCAAAGGCGGGGAGGCGGTGGTATCCCGGGGCGAGCTGGTAGAGATCGGCGGAAAGTTCCGGATCCCGGACGTGATGGAGCAAAGCGGCGCCACCCTGGTGGAGGTGGGGACTACCAACAAAACTCACTATCAGGATTACGTGGACGCCATCACAGAGGAGACGAAAGTCCTTCTGAAGGTGCATACCAGCAATTACCGGATCGTGGGATTCACGGAGACGGTGGGGATCGACGAGCTGATCCCTCTGGCCAGGGAGCGTGAGATCCCGGTAGTGGAAGACCTGGGAAGCGGAGTGCTCATTGATCTTAGTAAATACGGGATCACCTATGAGCCTACGGTGCAGGCGTCCATCGAGAAAGGGGCGGACGTGGTCTGCTTCAGCGGCGACAAGCTGCTGGGAGGCCCTCAGGCAGGGATCATCATTGGAAAGAAGAAATACATCGATCAGATGAAGAAAAACCAGCTGACCCGGGCCCTGCGGATCGATAAGTTCACGGCGGCAGCACTGGAACTGGTGCTCCAGGAGTACCTTTCCGAGGAAAAAGCGGTGCAGAATATCCCGGTCCTTCAGATGATCACCAAAGATCATGAAGAGATCCGGCGGGAGGCCAGAAGCCTGTGCCAGATGCTGAGAAGAGCTTCTCTTCCGGCCAGGTTTGAAACGGTTGCCTGCCAGTCCCAGATCGGCGGCGGTTCGCTGCCCCTGGAGCGGCTTGCCAGCGTGGCGGTAGGGATCCGGCCGGAGAAGGTCAGCGTGGCCCAGGTGGAGGAGCGGATGCGTCATCTCCCGGTGCCCATTATCCCCAGGACGGCCAACGACACCATCCTTCTGGATGTAAGGACCATCGGAAGAGAGAATTTTAAACGGATTGTGGAGCAGCTTTCCAAATACCGGATTCTGGAGGAAGACTGCCAGATCCTGACAGAGTAGGAGCGAAGAGGAAATGAAGAATATCATCATCGGAACAGCAGGCCATATCGATCACGGCAAGACCACGCTGATCAAGGCGCTGACCGGAAGAAATACAGACCGCTGGGAGGAAGAGCAGAGAAGAGGGATCACCATTGATCTTGGATTTACGTATTTTGACCTTCCGGGCGGAGATCGTGCCGGGATCATTGACGTGCCGGGACATGAGAAATTTATCAACAATATGGTGGCCGGCGTGGTGGGCATGGATCTGGTGCTCCTGGTGATCGCGGCGGATGAAGGGATCATGCCCCAGACCCGGGAACACGTGGATATTCTTCATCTTCTGGGCATTGAGAAAAGTATCATTGTTTTGAATAAATGTGACCTGGTGGACGAAGAGTGGCTGGAACTGGTGGAAGAGGAGGTCCGGGAAGAGCTTGCGGGCACATTCCTGGAGCACGCCCCGGTAGCGAAGGTATCCGCTGCCACCGGCCAGGGGCTGGAGGAACTGATCCAGATCATCGAGAAGATGACGGAAGACGATCTTACGCCCAAAGACATCCACACCATCCCCAGACTGCCGGTGGACCGGGTGTTCACCCTGTCCGGGTTTGGGACCATCATCACCGGGACGCTGGTGTCCGGAACCATCCATAAGGAGGACACCCTGGAAATGTACCCGGTGGGCAAGGAGTGCAAGATCCGCAGCATCCAGGTGCACGGGACAGACCGGGATGTGTGCTATGCGGGACAGCGGGTGGCCATCAATCTCTCCAACGTGAAGAAGAAAGAGATCGCCCGGGGCTGTGTGCTGGCGCCTAAGAACAGTATGAAGAATACGGATCTTTTGGATGTGAAGCTTAACGTACTGGATTCTTCCATGCGGGTGCTGACCAATCACAGCCGGCTTCATTTCTTCACCGGGACCAGCGAGATCCTCTGCCGGGCGGTGCTCCTTGACAAGGAGGAGATCGGGCCGGGGGAGAGCGGCTATGTGCAGCTGCGGCTTGAGGAAGAGATCGCGGTGCGCCGGGGAGACAAGTTCGTGGTCCGGTTCTATTCCCCTATGGAGACCATTGGGGGCGGCGTGATCCTGGAGCCCAATCCGGGAGTGAAGAAGCGGTTCCATCAGGATGTGATCGATGAGCTGAAGCGCAAGGAGTCCGGATCGGTGGCGGATGTGATCGAACTTCATATCCGGGAGCACGGGAAGACCCTGATCACCCTGGCGGAACTGGCCAAGATGACGGCCCTTTCGGAGCAGGAGATCAAGGAGGCGGCGGCGGAGCTGAAGAGCCAGGGGCAGATCCAGGAATTCCAGCTGAAGAAGGATACCTGGTTCTGGCACGCGGATTCCAGGCGGGCGGCCACAGAGGAGATCCTGGCGGCGCTGACGGCCTATGAGAGGAAGTATCCCTATCGCTACGGCATGAAGAAGGCGGAGGTGCAGGGGATTTATTTCCAGAAGATCAGGCTCAATCTGTTTGACCGGATCATTGAATTTCTGGAAGAAGAAGGGTGTGTGAAACGAGAGGGAGAATTCCTTTGCACACCGGATTATCAGGTCAGAAAGGATGGTGTGTTCGATCAGGTTTCCTCCGTCCTTCTGGATACATTTAAGAAAGCACGGTTTGATTTCGTCCGGTATTCGGAGATCTCCCTGCCCAAAGTGGAGCGGGAGACGGGGGACGATATCCTGAACATTCTCCTGGTGGAGGGGAGCGTGGTCAAGGTGACGGAAGACATGTACACGCTGAAGGATTACATGGAAGAGGCCAGGCAGGCTATCAGCGCCCATCTGGCTGATGATCCGGTCATCACCATCGCTCAGGTGCGGGATATGTTCCAGACCAGCAGGAAGAGCGCCAAGCCCATCCTGGAGTATATGGACAGCATCAAAGTGACGAAGAAGACCGGTGCGGAAAGTGAGAGGGTGGCATACTAATGAATCTGAAACAGTTGGAAGCATTCGTGCAGGTGGCGGAGGGGAAGAGCTTCTCCAAAGCGGCGAAAGAGCTGTTCCTGACCCAGCCTACCATCAGCGCCCATATCGCTTCGCTGGAGCGGGAGCTGAACGCGCGGCTGTTTGTCAGGAATACCAAGGAGGTAAGCCTTTCCGAGGACGGGAAGGATCTCTACCGGTACGCGAAGCAGATCATTGATCTGCAGAAGCAGATCGAGGAGCGTTTTGAGACGGAAGAGGAGGGCAGCAGGCACTGTATCACCATCGCGGCGTCTACCATCCCGGCTCAGTATCTGCTCCCCAGGGTGCTGAAGCGGTTCAATGAAAAATACCCGGACGAGCAGATCAAGATTATGGAGTCGGACAGCAGCAAGGTAGTGTCCCAGATCGTAGATCATATTGTGGATGTGGGATTTACCGGAACGGTGCTGGAGAAGAAGCACTGCAGATACCTTCCCTTCTACAAGGACAAGCTTGCGGTGATCACCCCCAATACGGAGCGGTACCGCCGGCTGAAGGAAGAGTCCCCGGATGGGATCGACTGGATCCTGGAAGAGCATCTTATTATGCGTGAAGAAGGTTCCGGTACCCGCAAGGAGGCGGAAGAGCAGCTGAAGGCGGCGGGGATCCCGGCGGAGAAGCTGGATGTGATCGCCAGCATCGGCAATCAGGAGACCATCAAGAAATCGGTCCGCCAGGGAATGGGCATCACCATCCTGTCAGAGCTGGCGGCAGTGGACGAGGAGGCGGACGGAGAGCTTCTCACCTTCCCGATCCCGGGAGCAGACGCAGGGCGGGATATCAACCTGGTTTACAACAAGAATTACCAGTTGTCCCGGTCGGCGGAGCGGTTTATCAAGGTGGTCAAAGAGGTTTATCTGCGGGAAAGCGTTAACTGAAAACAAGGATGGACCCGGGCACGGTTCAAGTGGGCTGTATTTATAGAAAAAATCTATAAATACAGCCTTTTATTTATCATTTCAATTAGACGAACCAGCGGGAAAGTCCTATACTAAAGAGGTGGAAAATAAGTTTTTCTGTGTCGAAAGGAAAGGAAACTGTCATGATATATCTGGATAACGCGGCAACGACCATGCATAAGCCAAAAGAAGTGATCGACGCGGTGGTGGAGGCTATGACCTCTCTGGGGAACGCAGGCCGGGGGGCCAATGAAGCCTCCCTTAGCGCTGCCAGGATCATCTATGACGCCCGGGAGAAGCTCTGCCGTTTCTTTAATGGAGAAGATCCCCGTCAGATCGTATTTACCAGCAACTCCACAGAGAGCCTGAACATTGCTATCAAGGGGCTTCTGGAGCCTGGGGATCACGTGATCACTACCATGCTGGAGCACAACTCGGTGCTGCGCCCCTTGTATGAGATGGAGAAAAAGGGTGTGGCCCTTACCATTATAAAAGCAGACAAAAGGGGAAGATTTTCCCTGGAAGAGATGGAGGCGGCGATCCGTCCGGAGACGAAGATGATCGTGTGCACCAACGGATCCAACCTTACCGGGAATTATGTGGACATCGGCAAGGTGGGCGAGATGGCTCACCGGCACGATGTATTGTTTGTGGTGGATGCCTCCCAGACGGCAGGCGTCTTCCCCATCGACGTCCGGAACATGCAGGTGGACGTGCTGTGCTTTACCGGGCATAAAGGGCTTCTTGGTCCCCAGGGGACCGGCGGCATGTACGTCCGGGAAGGACTTGCCATCCGTCCGCTGAAAAGCGGAGGCAGCGGCGTCCAGACATACAGTAAGACCCATCCCAGGGAAATGCCTACCGCGCTGGAGGCAGGAACCCTGAACGGACACGGCATCGCAGGATTGCGAGCAGGGGTGGAGTATATTGAAAATACAGGCCTTGATACTATCCGGGCCAGGGAACAGGAACTGATGTGGCGGTTCTACGAAGGGGTGAAAGAGATCCCGGGAGTGACCGTGTACGGGGGTTTTGACAGCCGGGAACGCTGCGCTATCGTATCTCTGAACATTGGTGATTATGATTCTTCTGAAGTGAGTGATGCGCTTCTTACTGAATATGGCATTTCTACCAGACCGGGAGGGCATTGTGCCCCCCTCATGCACGAAGCTCTCGGGACGGTGGAACAGGGGGCAGTCCGATTCAGTTTTGCCCATTCCAACACGGAGGAAGAAGTGGATATCGCGATAAACGCGGTCCGGGAACTGGCCACAGAGGAATAGGCCGGTTCCAGAAAAATCCTGAAGAAAAGACAGGAATGAGAGTTAGGAGGAACAAGAGATGAATTTATCTGATTCAAAGAAAAAACTGGCTCTGGCCGGCGTGGTCTGCGGTCTGATCGCAGCCTGCCTTGCCTGGTTTGGCAACCCGGCCAACATGGCGTTCTGTATCGCCTGCTTTATCCGTGATACCGCAGGCGCCCTGGGCATGCACCAGGCGGAAGTGGTACAGTACGCAAGACCGGAGATCATCGGCCTGGTACTGGGCGCGTTCATTATCTCCGTAGCGACGAAGGAATATCGTTCTACCGCGGGATCATCCCCCATGATCCGTTTTGTGCTTGGTATGATCATCATGATCGGCTCCCTGGTATTCTTAGGCTGTCCGCTCCGTATGATCATCCGTATGTCCGCAGGCGATCTGAACGCCTGGGTAGCGCTGATCGGTTTCGTGCTTGGCGTAGGAACCGGTGTATTCGCCCTGAAGAAGGGCTTCAGCCTGGGACGTGCCCACACCACCCACAGAGAGAGCGGCGCGGTGCTTCCGGTACTGATGCTGGGCATCCTGGTACTGGCTCTTTGCACTTCTCTTCTGAAGGCAAGCCAGAGCGGCCCGGGAAGCATGCATGCACCGATCATCATGTCCCTGGTGGGCGGCCTCCTCTTCGGCGCTTTTGCCCAGAAGTCCAGAATGTGCTTCGCAGGAAGCATCCGGGACATCATCCTGATGAAGAACTTCGATCTGTTTACCGTGATCGGAAGCCTGTTTGTAGTTATGCTGATCTTCAACGTGGCAACCGGACGTTTTGTCCTTGCCTTTGACACGCCGGGGATCATCGCTCACTCTGAGCATCTGTGGAACATCCTTGGCATGTATGCCGTAGGCTTTGCCGCAGTACTGGCAGGCGGCTGCCCGCTGCGTCAGCTGATCCTGGCAGGTCAGGGATCTTCTGATTCCGCGGTTACAGTGCTTGGTATGTTTGTAGGCGCGGCTCTGTGCCACAACTTTGGTCTTGCTGCCAGCGGAACCGCTCTGGACGCTGAGACTCAGGAAGTGGTTGCCGGGGCGGTGCCCATGAACGGCAAGGTGGCCTGCATCATCTGCATCATCGTATGCTTTGTGATCGCGTTCACCAACAATCGCAAAGAAGAGAAATAAGATTGCAAATCTGGAAAAATCATAGTATGCTAAGAAAGGAAGTATCGAGATGAAAGAAGTAGATGCAAGAGGTCTTTCCTGTCCGGAGCCTTTGATGCTCACGGCAGAAGCTCTCAAGGGAGCAACAGAGCCGGTGAAGGTGCTGGTGACAGAGCCCCATCAGAAGATGAATGTGGAGAAGTTTGCGAAAGACCACGGGAAAACCCCGACTTCCGAGGAAAAAGACGGATATTTTGAAGTGGTGATCGAGTAAACATGAGAAAAAAAGAATTAAAACTGGTTGTGACTTTTCATACGACGGCAGATGCTATGGCCATGGAGAAGGCCTGTAAGGAAAGCGGGACTCCGGGCCGGGTGATCCCGGTGCCAAGAGCCATCTCGGCGGGCTGCGGCCTGGCTTGGTGCGCGGATCTGTCCGCCCGGGAGGAGATCACGGCCATGATGCAGGAGGCTGGCATTGAGCCCGAAGACCTGCATGAATGTATGGTGTAAACCATTGCAGACAAAGAAAGCGGACGCACAGGGAAGAGATCCCGGGGCGTCCGCTTTTTGTCGTCGTTTTTTATATCCCGTCTACAAAAGTGTCCAGCACATGGGGGAGCAGCCGGTCGCTGTATTCAGAGAGAGAATATTTTCCCTTGAACAACGCCCAGTCATAGAGCACGGCCCGTTCGTACATGGCGTAAATGTCCATCAACTCTTCTGCGGTGCTGGTATTCTTGAATTCTCCGTTTTTGAGCCCTTCGGCCAGGATCTCGGTGACCCACTTGAAGTAGAAGCGCTTCTGGTCGGAGAGGGATTTCTTATCTTTGGTAATGAGCTGGGAAGAATAGAGATAGGCCAGCAGCTTGATGTCGATGCTGGTCTCGATCATATAGAACAGCTCATGGTTTAAAAACAATAGTTTGTCGTAGGCAGACAGATGTGGGTCGATCACAGCCGCCAGCTCCTCGTACTTCTCGTCAAAGAGATAGGACAGAGAATTAAGGAGCGCCTCTTTCCCTTTGAAATAGTGGTAGAACGTTCCCTTGGACGTCTTGGAGGCGGCGATGATATCGTCTACCGTGGTGCGGTCATAGCCGTTTTTGAAGAACAGGTTCCAGGCCGCCTTGACAATGCGGCTCTTGGTGGATCTTCGTTTGCGCGGCATGGGCATCATTCCCTTCAGATGCTGCGCGGCGCAGGTGCGCCATGCAGGATGATACAAATAGAAGCGGATCGTGAAGATCCGCTTCTATCTTCTTTCAAGTGATCACAAGTGTTGATTAGCCAACCTGGAAACCATATTTCAATGGATCGGTAGGATCGATCAGGTATGTAGCCACACCTGTCAGGTAAGCGCTTCCGGTGATCATCGGGATAACTGCGTCGTAGTCAGCAACCTTGGTGGTCTCTTTGATCACGCCCTTGAACAGGCTGCCCATGAAGCTCTCGTAACGGAACTCTTCACCGACTTTGATCTCTCCCCAGTGATGCAGGGTAGCAAGCTTCGCGCTGGTACCAGTTCCGCACGGAGAACGGTCAGCCATTGCGTCGCCGAAGATAACAACGTTTCTAAGATCAGCCTTGTCCGGATTCGGGGTCGGTCCGTAGAACTCAACCAGGTCAACGCTGTCGATGTCAAGCAGCGGGTGCTTAACCGGGATCTCTTTGTTGATGACATCCAGCATCTTCATTCCAAGAGCGGTGTAAGCCGGAACGGTCTTGGCGTTGATCTCGCCGATGTCAAGCTGTGTGGTATCTACCAGAGCGAAGAAGCTTCCGCCGAAGGAGATGGTGAACTTGATCTCTTTGCCGTCGATGGTTACGGTCTGGTTCTCTTTGTAAACGAATGCCGGAACGTTGGTCAGAGTTACGCTCTCAACCTTGCCGTCTTTTACCATAGCCTTGGTGCGGATCAGTCCTGCAGGAGCGTCAAGAACAACTTCGTTCTCGCCCTCGTGGGACTCAACAAGACCAGCCTCAACAGCAACGGTAACAGCGCCGATGGTGCAGTGTCCGCACATGTTCAGGTATCCGCCTGTATCCATGAACATTACGCCGAAATCAGCTTCTTTGTTCACTGGCTCGCACAGGAAAGCACCAAACATGTCGTGGTGTCCTCTGGGCTCGAACATCAGAGCGGTACGAACATTGTCGTAGTTCTCTTCCATCCATTTCTTCTTCTCGATCATGGTGTTGCCCTGCGGCTCCGGGAATCCGCCGATGACCATACGGCAGAACTCGCCTTCGGTATGAGCGTCTACAACCTGAAGAGCGGCCTCAAACCGATTGAAGTTAACATTCGCTTTTAACTCCATAACAAATACCTCCTTGAAATTGAATACTTATAGATAGAATCTATAAATTTTGTGTCGGAACACTGAAAACCCCCATGTTTTCAGTGCGCCATTTCCCTGACAGATATACCAGAACGACAGAAATTTAACAAATAGACTGTATTCTAGTACCTCGTTCAGTTCGTTATCTCTATTATGGACGAAAAGCCTTGAAAAGTCAACGCCTTTTTGTTATTATAAAAATAGTCAAAAACGGTTGAAATCACTGGGAAGATGTGCTATTGTAATTAGGCGTGGGAGAAACCATATGGGGGTAGATGGGTGACTGGTGTGCCTCCTAGTCTTCAAAACTAGTGTGGGGCGTTAAGAGCGTCCTGGGTGGGTTCGATTCCCACATGCCCTCGCCAGAGAATACTCACAGCATGTTAAAAAAATGGCATGCGTGATTTATAGAAAAATATTATAAGAAAATAAGTAAGGGGGCCGCAGGGTTCCGGCTTACTTATATAATAAAGAAAAGGAGATATGTGTCATGGGAAATGTACAGTTATTATTGCGTCAGCATGTGGGCGCTCCGTGCGCACCATGTGTAAAGGTTGGGGATGACGTAAAAAAAGGTACGCTCATCGCAACACCTACAGGACTGGGAGCAAATATCTTCTCCAGTGTCTATGGTAAGGTTGTGGACATCACAGACGACAGGATCATCATCGAGCCTGCGGCTGAGCAGCCGGATGAGTTTGTACCGATCGACGTACCTGCAGATGCCACCAAGCTGGATATGATCAAGGCGGCAGGAATCGTTGGAATGGGCGGAGCCGGATTCCCCACAGGCGTAAAGCTGAATATCAATCTGGCGGAGACACCGCTGGCAGAGCTGGATCCGGAGATCAACCCGGAGCTTCCGGCAGACTTTAAGCTGGATCACAGCTATATCCTGATCAATGCTGCAGAGTGTGAGCCGGGACTGGAGCACAATATCAAGCAGCTGGTAGAGCAGACGGATAAAGTGATCCGCGGCGTGAAATACTGTATGGAGATCACTCATGCAGACAAGGCGATCTTCGCGATCAAGAAGAAACATCACGACGCCATCAAGCATCTGGATGCGGCGCTCAAAGACGAGGCGGACATCTCCATGCACTTCCTGGCGGACATCTACCCGATGGGCGAGGAGCGTGCAGTAGTAAGAGAGTGTCTGGGGATCAACCTTCTTCCCACCCAGCTTCCTTCTGCAGCAAGATCTGTAGTTGTGAACCTGGAGACTGTAGCCAAGATCGCAGAAGCGATCGAGGAGAAGAAGCCCTGCATCACCAAGAACCTGACCGTGCGCGGCAAGCTTAACGGCGGCAATCAGGCCCATGTATTCATGGATGTTCCGGTTGGCGTAAGCGTTGGCGAGCTGATCGAGAAGGCCGGCGGCATCGATGGCGCTTACGGCGAGATCGTAATGGGCGGAGCCTTCACAGGCAAGTCCACAACAGTAGACGAGCCTATCACCAAGACCACAGGAGGAATCCTGGTGAGCGTAGAGTTCCCGGATCTTCACGGCGCTAACGTAGGTCTTCTGGTCTGTGCCTGCGGCGGAAGCGAAGACCGCATGCGCGAACTGGCCGAGAAGATGAACGGCAAGGTGGTATCTGTATGCAGATGTAAACAGGCCATCGAGAGCAAACCAGGCGCACCGCTTAAGTGTCTGCGTCCCGGCAACTGTCCTGGACAGGTTAAGAACAACCTGCAGTTTAAGAAGGACAAGTGTGAGTACATCATCATCGGAAACTGTTCCGACTGCTCCAACACGGTAATGGCTTCCGGACCTAAGATGGGACTGAAAGTATTCCATCAGACAGACCATGTAATGAGGGCGGTTGGTCATCCTCTTTACAGAACCCTGAAGATCTCCAAAGAGGTCAGCCAGGATATTGATTTTTAATGAAATCATAAGACCATAGGTATTACTACTGTCTGCGGCAGGGCGGGGGACCCCCGATTCCTCTGCTGGGGAGGATCGAGAGGTGACTCCCCCGCCGCAAACAGTCGTATATATACTACCCAAATCCCGGTTGCGGGAAGGTAACCAAACAAAACAAGGAGGGAAAACAATATGTCAATCACAGCTGAAACAGCGAAAGAACATGCTCATGATCCTGCGGTATTGTGTTGCAGAGCCGAAGCTGGAATTACAATTGAGCCGGCGAACCTGGAGGATCCGGCAATCTTTGACGATCTGGTAGATTCCGGATTGTTAAGCCTGGATGGCTGCCTGACCATCGAAGAAGTTTTGGGAGCAAAGCTTACCAAGACTTGTGATTCTCTTTGCCCGCTGACCCCAGACGTTCTGGATGGCGTTAAGGCTCCAAGCGCACCGGCAGCAGAGGAAGCAGAGGAAGAGGCACCTGCAGCAGAGGCAGCGGCTCCTGTAGCGGCAGCTCCTGTAGCAGCAGGCGGAACACTGAAGATCCACATCGGCGAGGGCAAGGACATTGACCTTGAGATCCCGGTTGGAGCTCTTGGAGCAGGTGGCGCAGCAGCAGTTCCTGTAGCAGCAGGAGCAGCAACGGCAGTAGCAGGCGACGCAGCGGCAGCAGAAGCTGGCGAGGAGAAAGTCGTTAGAAGCCTGACCAGAAAGCACTTCAACATCACAGAGGTTAAGAGAGGACCGGAGACCAAGATCGAGGGAACCACTCTTTACATCCGTGAAGGCATTGAGCAGGAAGTTATCGACAATCAGGAACTGGTTAAAGATTTCCACCTGGAGATCATCACTCCTGACAAATATCACACCTATTCTGAGACCATCATGGACGTTCAGCCTATCGCTACAAAGGAAGGCGACGCTGACCTTGGTACAGGCGTAACAAGAGTTCTGGACGGCGTTGTAATGATGCTGACCGGTACCGATGAAGGCGGAGTTCAGATCGGTGAGTTCGGTTCTTCCGAAGGATACCTGGATGAGAACATTATGTGGAACCGTCCGAGCTGCCCGGATAAAGGCGAGATCTTTATCAAGGGTAACATCGTGATCCAGGAGAAGACCAACATGGAGCGTCGTGGACCTATGGCTGCCCACACCGCTTTCGATGTGATCACTCAGGAGATCCGTGAAGTTATGAAAGAGCTGGATGAGAGCCTGGTAGTTGATACTGAGGAACTGAAACAGGTTCGTCGTCCTGGCAAGAAGAAAGTTGTTATCGTTAAGGAGATCATGGGACAGGGAGCTATGCATGATAACTTCATCCTTCCTGTAGAGCCTGTTGGAATCCTTGGCGCAAGAGCAAACGTAGACTTAGGAAACGTTCCGGTATGCGTATCTCCGCTGGAGGTTCTGGATGGATGTATCCACGCTCTTACCTGTATCGGACCTGCTTCCAAGGAAATGTCCAGACATTACTGGAGAGAGCCACTGGTTCTGGAAGCCCTGCATGATCCGGAAGTTGACCTTTGCGGCGTTGTATTCGTAGGAAGCCCGCAGATCAACGCTGAGAAATTCTATGTATCCAAACGTGTTGGACACACCGTAGAGATGATGGACGTAGACGGAGCTTTCGTTACAACAGAAGGTTTCGGAAACAACCACATCGACTTCGCAAGCCACATCGAGCAGATCGGTATGAGAGGCGTTCCGGTAGTAGGTATGTCCTACTGTGCAGTACAGGGCGCGCTGGTTGTTGGTAACAAGCACATGCAGTACATGGTTGACAACAACAAGTCCGAGTCCGGTATCGAGAACGAGGTTCTTGGCTGCAACACCCTTTGCAAAGAGGATGCGATCCGTGCTCTGGCTATGCTGAAGACAGCTATGGCCGGCGAGGAAGTAAAGGCTGCTGAGAAGAAGTGGAATCCGAACGTTAAATCTACCAACGTAGAGCTGATCGAAGCTGCATACGGCAAGAAGGTTGATCTCGTTGAGAACGAGCAGTCTCTGCCGATGAGCCAGAAACGTAAGGAAAAATACGACTAATCCAGGTGTTTCTGAATGAATAATGAACGCTTGAATTACGGTGACAAGATCATTTACATGGAAGGCGTGATCGTGGATGTTGACGACTGCAGCATCAGCGTGGACCTGAAAGGGCGCCTGGGGTTCTTCAAAGCTCCCAAGAGAATGTTTATCTGCGACACCGAACCTAAAATAGGCCAGGAAGTGGGATGGAACATGAGCTTTCCGGAGCAGCTGGGACCGGAAGTAAATGATAAATATGTCAGCAACATTGAGAAAGAACGGCGCAAACAAGAAGAGATGCGTACGCGTTTGGATAATAAGGAGGTCTAAAAATGAGTTTAACGGTTGTTAAAGGTTTACAATCTGAAATCTTCGTTCCTATTACTCCACCGGCAGTATGGACTCCTGTAACAAAAGAGCTGAAAGATATGTCTATCGCTCTTGCGACAGCAGCAGGTGTTCATAAGAAATCCCAGGAAAGATTCAATCTTGCTGGTGACTGGACATGGAGAAAAATCGAGAACACCACACCATCCAGTGATCTGATGGTATCCCATGGTGGATATGACAACAGTGATGTTAACAAAGACATCAACTGCATGTTCCCCATCGACAGAATCCATGAGCTGGCAGCAGAAGGCTTCATCAGAGCCTGCGCTCCGGTACACGCCGGATTCATGGGCGGCGGCGGAAACCAGGAGAAATTCAAACACGAGACTGGTCCGGCCATCGCGCAGATGTTCAAAGAAGAGGATGTTGACGCAGTAATCCTCACCGCTGGCTGAGGTACCTGCCACCGCTCTGCAGTATTGGTGCAGAGAGCGATTGAAGAAGCTGGAATTCCTACAATCATTATTGCAGCTCTTCCGCCGGTTGTTCGTCAGACCGGTACTCCTCGTGCAGTTGCTCCGTTGGTTCCTATGGGAGCTAACGCTGGTGGACCGCACAATGTTGAACAGCAGACACAGATCGTTAAGGCTACTCTTGAGCAGTTAGTAAAGATCCAGACACCTGGAACTATCGTACCGCTGCCGTTTGAGTACGTTGCTAAGATCTAAGGATTGTTAATGGAAAGGGCAGATGTAAGTTGCATCTGCCCTTTTGTTGGATTAGGAGGTGAAAGACTTGGCAGACGAAATAAGAGACTTAAGACGTCTGGTGATCAAGGCCTTCCACATGACAGATGTAGAATGGGGCGATCACAACGACATCACTGTTGACGGACATATGACGGTCAGCAAAGAGATGATCGATCAGCTGGTGGCTGAGGAAGAGCATCTGGAGAAGATCGACATCCAGATCATCAAGCCTGGCGACCACGACCGCTGGACCAACACCATCATGGACATCATTCCGATCTCCACCAAGGTTCTGGGCAAGATCGGGGAGGGGATCACCCACACGGTTACCGGTGTCTATGTGATCCTTACCGGAGTGGATGTAAACGGCAAGCAGTGCCATGAATTTGGTTCTTCTGAGGGAAATCTGAAGGATCAGCTGTATCTGAACCGCGCAGGCACGCCGGGAGACAA
This sequence comes from Massilistercora timonensis, assembly GCF_048354975.1. Taxonomy (NCBI): domain Bacteria; kingdom Bacillati; phylum Bacillota; class Clostridia; order Eubacteriales; genus Massilistercora; species Massilistercora timonensis. The sequence goes on from NZ_DBGCJQ010000019.1 coordinate 29,413, forward strand.
CGATTATATTATCTCCTTTGACGTGACGCTGGCGGCGGGCATGGGCCAGGAGAGGCCGGGCCCCACAGCGGCTCACAGAGCCTGCGACAAGTTTATCCAGAGCTATCGGGATAAGCTTAAGAAATTCAAAGGCGAGAAGTGTACAGAACGCCACGAGTATCATGATATTGTAAGACCTGGGAAGAAACGGGTGCTGATCGTAAAACAGGTGGCAGGCCAAGGGGCAATGTATGATACTCACCTGTTTGCGAAAGAGCCTTCCGGCGTAGAAGGCGGACGCTCGATCATCGATATGGGCAACATGCCGGTTCTGGTTACGCCCAACGAATATAGAGACGGAATCATCCGTTCTATGCAGTAAGGAGGTGTAAGCATGGGAATCGGACCATCAACCAAGGAAACGTCACTTCATCATTTCCGGGATCCGCTGCTTGACGTGGTTTCCCAGGACACGGATGTGGACCTGATGGGGATCGTTATTGTAGGAACCCCGGACGACAACGTGGATAAGATGCTGGTAGGTACCAGGACCGCTGTATGGGCGGAAGCCATGCGCGCGGACGGTGTGATCATCTCCTCTGACGGCTGGGGCAACAGCGATGTTGACTTTACCAATACCTGTGAGCAGCTGGGAACCAGAGGGATCGCAGTGACCGGCCTGAACTTCAGCGGTACGGTGGCTCAGTTCGTTGTTGTCAACGACTATCTGGACGGTATCATCGACATCAACAAGAGCGCGGACGGAACAGAGACCGACGTGGTAGGCGAGAACAATGTTGTGGAGCTGGACTGCAAGAAGGCTCTGGCGCTTTTGAAGCTGAAGATGCGCAAGAACGAGCAGAAGAGATAATGTTACATAAGAGAGAAAAAGCACGGCATCTGTTATGCCGTGCTTTTCCTTTTTGGTATGTCATTGAGAGGTTTTTGTTGCATCGCAGTCTTGTTTATCTATATACAAAAGCTGGGGAATGCTTTTTCCTGTGATAAGGGCGTATATATATAAATTGAGCCGGCAGCCGCAGGGGCGATCTTGGGGGGATGCCCGGCGACGGCCTAACTGCAATAACAACCGCAGGTTGTTTTAAAAAAGGCAGTCCCCCAAAGCTATGGAGACCGCCGTTGGTCTTGATAGTTATAATATAGCACCGGGGTATGAAGGAGTCAATCTTATCGGTAAAAAAAGAGAGATTTCGGATGTTTTCACAATAATTGGAAGATATATGGAAATTATTTGTTTAATTTAACGAAGTATCATGATGAAACTGCACCATGATAAAGTGAAAATGTGAGGAAGAGTCAAGAAAACACTGGGAAAAGTAGTAGAAATATGGTATGATAAATGCGTTCAGCAATTAGAAAAACGGAGGATATCATAAGATGGAGATAGAAGAAAGACAGGAGCAGGAGAGCGTGGTGAGCGCAGATCCCCGGAGAAACCATTACACGGTTAAGATCCGGCGTGACACGAAGATGATGATGACCTTCATCAAGTTCCAGAACCGGGTCAGCCACCCCAGAGTTACCTTTAATCTGTTTGCCACAGGTGTGCTTCTGGCGGCAGTGCCGGTGATCGTAAAGGGCCTGGCCCTTCCGGGAGTGATCGTGAGCTACGGTGTGGGCGGACTTCTGATCCTGACCGCGTTGTTCCGCCAGTATCTGACCCTTTCCATGATGAAGAGCAACCCGGAAGTGAAGGAGAATGAGGAGATCACCTACTACTTTGGCAATACCGGCGTCCGGGCTGTGCATGACGACGGCACGGAAGAGAATATGGGCCATTACAAGAACATCTACCGGTTGTGGGAAGATGAGAAAACCTTCTACGTGGGGATGAATGAGGACGATCTTCTGATCCTGCCAAAGGAGAATGTGGAAGGTGGAGATGTGGGAAGCTTCAAGGATTTTATCCTGGAAAAAAGCGGAGCGGAATACCGGTGGAAACCGGTTGGGATCGTGAACAAATGGAAGGATTTCCTTGTGAAGACCAAGAACCGGATCCTGTATCTGCGGATGGAAGCGGAGCAGAGGGAAAAGGAGAAGAAGGGCAGATAAAATAGAGACATGAAAAAGAGCGTTGGGATGAAACCAACGCTCTTTCATTTTCAATATTCAGTTTGTGCAGATCCTCTTGCTTAACGGATTAAGCAGCAGAACCTTTCTTGATCGCGTCATGCAGGTACAGGAACGCTGTGATGTAAACGATAACAGCGATAACCTTGGTAAGTACGTCAAGCGGCAGACTGGATACGAAAGCGTATGCACAGTAAACACCGATGGCACCAAAGATAGCCTGTGTCCAGCAAGCAACCATGTCGTATCTTCCCTGAGCGATGAACTTCGGGCCATTACCAAATGCCATCAGGTATGCGCAGGATCCCATCATAGCCGGGAACGCACATCCGGCATCCATACCAAGAGCCAGAACCATAGCCATACAAGGAGCATACAGACCAACGCCGATACTCATCAGAGCGCCGAAGATGAAGTTACCAACAACAGCGATCACAAGCTTCACGCCACGAAGACCAAGCTCTGTACCGATGGTACCGAATGGTCCGATGGCCATAACCTTCATCAGGATTACAGTAGCCAAGATGAAGAGACCGATGAACAGTGCGTAACGAACTTTCTTCCGGTCGAACTTGGTTACGATGTCGGCCATTACGAAAGAACCAACTACGGAAGCAACCAGCATCAGGATCAGTGTCAGGATATCCATGTCTACGAAACCGAAGAACAGGAAAGCCTCAACACATACAGGAACGGTATCACCTACGTTCAGGGTACCAGGAACCAGGATATCGTCTACAGACTTCGTCAGCTTAAAGGAAGCAGATGACGGAGCGAAAGAACCGATTCCCAGGGTATCCAGGAAGTTCGCTACAAATCCGGTGATAATGGTTGCAACAAGGTTCTTTGGCTGTTTACCTCTCTGCCACAGTTCCTCGCCGGTCAAACCGATTTCAGGGTCTTTCTCTGGATTTGCGCGGAGCTCTTTGTTCTTGCGGATCATCAGAACAACGTTCAGGATGATACCGATCACGCACAATCCCTTCATGATGTACATTGCCATAAAAACATCCCTCCAGATCATTGAAATATGAAATTGTAAAAGTTCCGGGCATGTGCATATTACACAATCTTCCATCCACAACCCCCCGATTTGTCGTGGATATGAATAAAACAAACGCCCTATGTGTATTCTACCAGCAGAATTGTTAAAAGTCAATCAAACTGTGAAAAAAAGATAAAGAAACCAAGAAAAAAGACATGCCGTGGCATGCCTTTTTTCTGATACATATTTCAAGGATCCTATTTGGACTGTTTTTTCGCATCGTGGAAGAACAGGATCGCGCAGATCACCATGACTACGCACACCAGGTAAGTGAGCAGTGTCAGCGGCAGGGATGTTACAATGAATCCGGCGATCAGGACACCGATGGAACCGGTGATGAGCATGGGGATGGTCATTGCCCGCTGATATTTTCCTTCCTTAATAAATGTGATGCCGCAGGCGGGACACAGGAACGCGCAGGAGCCCATCATGATGGGGAATGCCACGTCGGCGCTCATGCCCAGCAGCAGGACCAGAGCCATACAGGGTGCGTAAAGACCGATACCGGCAGTCATCAGAACACCCAGGATGAAGTTGGCAATAACACCGATCACCAGCAGCGCGCCGGTCAGGCCTCTTGCGGTACCGATAAGGCCGAATGGTCCTACGCCATTGATCTTGCACAGGGTGATGGCAGCCACGATGAGAAGGGCTACACCCATAACCATCCGGATCTTCATAATGTCCATCTTGGAAATGATCTTGGCTCCAATGATGGATCCGACAATGGCGGAAGCGATCATCAGGACCAGAGTCAGGGGATCCACATCGATCCGGGTCATGGTGATGGTGGCCTCCACACAGATCGGGATACCGAAAGCCACATTCAGGGTTCCGGGGATCAGATCATCGGAGATGGACTTGTTGAACTTCCAGGCGGAAGTAGCAATGGCGTAACTTCCGATACCCAGGGTGTCAAAGAAGTTGGCGATGGCACTGATCAGGGAGTTGTACCCCATCTTGCTCTTGTCGAGTTCATCCTTGTGTGCCATAACGTCCTTGACTAATACCACGAAGAATACCGCGGCAAAAAGCCACATGATGATAAGTAAGATTGTTGCAGCGCTCATAAGTAATACCTCTCCTTCCTTTTGCTGAACGCATGATAAAATATATATCTAAGGATCCATTACTGGATGAATCCGAAGACAGTCAAGAGAATGACGATCATGAAGAAGGGAACCAGCACCACGGTGCGGATCTTGTCAAATGCGGTGACGCGGCCGAATTTGCCGTCGTTGGTAACTTCCTTCTCATAATTCTTAAAGCCCCAGACCTTGGCGATAAAGACGCAGACCAGGATACAGCCGATGGGCATCAGAAGGTATGCGGTAAACATATCCAGCCAGTCGTAGAGGCCATAGGAGGTAAGTCCCTTGGCGTCGAGCCAGGGAAGCTTCAGCCCGCTTAACATGCCAAAGCCAAGAGATACGATGATATTCCCGGCGCCGATGATCACTGCGGTCAGGATGGTGGCGTTCCGCCGTCCCATATGACAGTGGTCCTCGAAGGTGCGGATGGCGATCTCGAAGAAACTGAACAGGGAAGAGATCACCGCGAACAGGATGGCCAGGAAGAAGCAGGCGCCGATGATCCGGCCTCCTGCCAGCCGGTCGAAGATGTCGGTCATAACATTGAAGACCAGGCTGGGGCCGGCAGACTGAATGTCCACGCCGCCGGAGAAGGCGGAAGGAACAACCACGAAACCGGCCAGGATCGCAGCCGCCGTATCAAATACGGAAACCATGACAGCGTCGCTCTTTAAGTTGTTTTCTTTTGATATATTGGCGCCCAGAGTCTCGTAGAGTCCCCAGCCGATACCGATGGAGAACAGAACCTGGGTGGCCGCCTGGGCGAAGGTGGTGAAGCTGAATTTGCTGAAATCAGGAAGCAGGTAATACTTCACGCCCTCGATGGCATTTTCATTTACAAATAAAGCCCAGATCCCGCAGATGATCAGCAGCGCGAACAGCAAGGGCAGCATGACCTTGGAGATCTTCTCCACCGTGTTGGTGATGCCAAAATACAGAAGCACAGAGACCAGCACCAGAAGGAGCATGGTCCAGACGATAGGTTCAACAGCAGAGGATGTGAATTTGTCGTAGTAAGCCTGTTTGTCAGAACCGAAATCGCCGCTGACGATATACTGGAAGGCGTACTTGGCAACCCATCCGCCGACTACTACGTAATACATACACAGGAGGGTGGTACAGATTACAGCCATCCAGCCGGCGAATCCCCATTTCTTGTTGATCCGCTGGAACGCGGTGACCGTGTCCTTGCCGGAATAGCGTCCAAGAGCGGTCTCCATCTCCACCATGGGGTGCCCCATCAGCACAACCACGATGATGTAGACCACCAGGAAGACGCCGCCTCCGCCTTCGTAGGCAAGATACGGGAATCTCCAGATGTTTCCCAGACCAATGGCGGCTCCTGCGGCCACCATGAGATAGCCGAAGCGGGATCCCCACTGACGAGTTTCCGGATTTGTCTGATTGCTCATGTACTCATCCCCTTTCTGGATAAAAAAAGACGCCCTCCGCTGTTGCGGGAGAGCGTCCGGGTAATTCAACCTCTTTTTTAGTATAGTCTTTTGTGAAGGAAATGTCAATAAATATATTAGAAAATGTAATGCGGACATTAGAAATATTTATACGGCAAGTCCAGGGATCAGTCGTCCAGAAGAAAGTCCTTGGCGTATTCCAGGAAGATCCGGGCGGCCGGGGATAAATCCTGGGAGGAGGCGTAAGCCAGGCCCAATTGGCGGTAAAGCCGGGGCTTCAGGCTGCGGCAGACAAAATCACCGGTCTGTCCCCGCAGAAGCAGGCCCGGCAGCAGGGTGATGCCAAGACCGTGCTCCACCATGGAGAGCACAGAGAACTCATTGATGGAGACGTACCGGATATCCGGTTTCAGATTGTATTGCTTCAGAACCCGGTGAATGTCGCTGCCGGGAGCATAGGCGGTGGTGACAAAGGGAATGTCTTCAAAAAGTTCCAGCGGGATCTCGTCGCGGACTGCGAGGGGGTGTTCCGCCGGCAGCACGGCGAACAGCTCATCTTCCATGACGGGAAGGAACTGATAGCGCTGTCCTTCCTGACGGCTGATGAACCCGATGTCTACCCGGCGTTCCTGGATCCAGTCCGCCAGTTCGCCTTCATCTCCCTCGATCACCTTGAAGTGGATATCCGGATGATCCCGGTGGAACGCCCGGAGGATCTTGGGGATCCAGTGAATGGAACAGCTTAAGTAAGTGCCGATGCAGATGGTTCCCACCTGGGCGCCCTTGAGAGAGGCGATCTCCTGGCGCACCACCTCATCCGCGGCGAGAAGAGAGCGGACGTGAGGCAGGAGAGCCTGGGCTTCCCGGGTCAGCCGCATGCCGTGGCTGTCCTTGACAAAAAGAGGGAATCCAACTTCCCGCTCCAGGGACTTCATCATCTGTGTGATCCCGGACTGGGTGTAGCCCAGGACCTCGCCGGCTCTGGTGAAGCTTCCATAGTCGTCCACCGCCAGCATTACCTTCCATCTTTTCGTATCCATAAGCCTGCCAGCTCCTTTCTCCTGAGAATATATAATATAGTAGCGAAAATAAATCCGGATTACAAGAGAAAAAAATTGGATTGTACGAAAAAAAATACAAGAAATGGAAGAAAAGTCTTGAAAAAACCAGTTTCATCAGATATACTAAAAAAGCTGTGACATTGATAGCTGTGAAGCGTGAGGTTGCTGCCCGCAAGTGGCAGGTTTTCCGTGGAGCGAATGTCAAGTTAGGAAACTGGCGACAAGTCACTGTACGAACAAAAAGAGCCACTAAGAAGAGTGGCGTTCCGTGTGAGGTGCTCACGACACACACGGGAGAGTGTACAGTCACCGCTTGTCGTACTGAAGTGAAAAGTACGAAAAGGAGGCGACTTTTTTTATGGCAAGTCAAGTAATGAGAATCACACTGAAAGCGTATGATCACCAGCTGGTAGATGCATCCGCGAAGAAAATCATCGAAACTGTTAAGAAAAACGGATCACAGGTGAGCGGACCGGTACCGCTTCCCACCAAGAAGGAAGTAGTTACCATCCTGAGAGCTGTTCACAAGTACAAAGATTCCAGAGAGCAGTTCGAGCAGAGAACTCATAAAAGACTGATCGATATCATCACACCGACCCAGAAGACGGTTGACGCGCTTTCCAGACTGGAGATGCCCGCAGGTGTGTACATTGATATCAAAATGAAAACCAAATAAGAACACAGTAATTCCTAACATTTAGGATGAACGTCCAAAAGGGCGTTCCGCTGTAAATCACAGGAGGTATTTATAATGAAGAAAGCGATTTTAGCTACCAAAGTGGGTATGACCCAGATCTTCAATGAAGACGGCACACTGACACCGGTTACCGTACTTCAGGCCGGTCCCTGTGTGGTAACACAGATCAAGACCGAAGAGAATGATGGTTACAATGCGGTCCAGGTAGGATTTGCAGACAAAAAAGACAAGATCATCAACAAAGACAAGAGCGGTAAGAAAGAGATCGTACACCGCCACGGACTGACCAAGGCTGAGCAGGGACATTTCGCGAAGGCCGGCGTGTCAGGCAAGAGATTTGTCAGAGAGTTCAAATTAGAGAACGCAGGCGAGTATGAGCTTGCGCAGGAGATCAAAGCGGATATTTTCGAAGTAGGCGACAAGGTTGACGCAACTGCAATCTCCAAAGGTAAGGGATTCCAGGGCGCTATCAAGAGACACGGACAGCACAGAGGACCTATGACTCACGGTTCCAAGTTCCATCGTCACGCTGGTTCCAACGGAGCTGCTTCTGATCCGAGTAAAGTATTCAAGGGCAAGAAGATGCCTGGCCAGATGGGTAACAAGAAGATCACCATCCAGAACCTGGAAGTTGTACGGGTAGACGCAGAGAACAATCTGCTGCTGATCAAGGGTTCTGTACCGGGACCGAAGAAATCTCTGGTAACGATCAAAGAAGCAGTGAAATCGATCTAGGTTTTGACGAGGAAGGAGGAAGACTTAAGATGGCAAACGTATCTGTTTATAATATCGAAGGTAAAGAAGTTGGTACGATCGATTTAAGCGATGCGGTATTTGGTGTTGAGGTAAACGAGCACCTGCTGCACATGGCGGTCGTAAACCATCTTGCAAATAATCGTCAGGGAACACAGAAGGCCAAGACCCGTTCTGAAGTTTCCGGCGGAGGAAGAAAACCATGGAGACAGAAAGGAACAGGCCACGCAAGACAGGGCTCCACAAGAGCGCCTCAGTGGACAGGCGGCGGAATCGTATTCGCTCCGGTGCCGAGAGACTATTCCTTTAAGATGAACAAGAAAGAAAGAAGAGCGGCTCTTAAATCCGCCCTGACCTCCAGAGTAGAGGAGAAGAAGTTCATCGTAGTTGACAAGATGGCATTTGACGAGATCAAGACAAAGAACTTCGCTAACATGCTGAAAAATCTGGATGTGGCAAAAGCGCTGGTAGTGCTGGAAGACGGCAACACAAACGCTGAGCTCTCCGCAAGAAATATCGAGGGCGTTAAGACAGCCAAGACCAACACTGTAAGCGCGTACGACGTTATGAAGTACGGTACAGTGATCGCTACAGAGGCTGCAGTCCGCAATATCGAGGAGGTGTACGCATAATGGCTAACATTCAATATTATGATGTAATCCTGAAGCCGGTTGTTACAGAGAAGAGCATGGAGCTCATGGGAGAAAAGAAATACACCTTCCTGATACATCCGGAAGCCACCAAGTCTCAGGTAAAAGAGGCTGTGGAGAAGATGTTTGACGGCGCGAAAGTAAAGAGCGTCAACACCATGAATTATGATGGTAAGAAGAGAAGAGTGCGCGGAACCATGCAGTTTGGAAAGACTGCCAAGAGCAAGAAGGCTGTTGTACAGCTGACCGCGGACAGCGCTGATATCGAGATCTTCCAGGGTCTCTAGGAAGCGCAGATAAACGGACAGAAACCGTGATAATAAACAGTTGAAAGGAGAACAATCATGGGAATCAAAACATACCGCCCATATACACCGTCCAGAAGACAGATGACCGGTTCTGATTTCTCTGAGATCACTAAGACAACACCGGAGAAGTCATTGCTGGCACCGAAGAGCAGACAGGCAGGACGTAATAATCAAGGTAAGATCACAGTAAGACACCGCGGAGGCGGCGCAAAGAAGAAATACAGGATCGTTGATTTCAAGAGAAGAAAAGACGGAATCAGCGCAAACGTTATCGGAATCGAGTACGATCCCAACAGAACAGCCAATATCGCGCTGATCTGCTATGAAGATGGAGAGAAGGCATACATCCTGGCTCCTGAGGGACTGAAAGTCGGCATGAAGGTCATGAACGGACCGGAGGCCGAGGTAAGAGTAGGAAACTGCCTGCCCCTTTCTGAGATTCCGGTAGGTACACAGATCCACAACATTGAGCTCTATCCGGGAAGAGGCGGCCAGATGGTACGTTCCGCCGGAAACAGCGCGCAGCTCATGGCGAAAGAAGGAAAGTACGCAACCCTTCGTCTTCCTTCCGGAGAGATGAGAATGGTTCCGCTGGTATGCAGAGCTTCTGTGGGAGTTGTAGGAAATTCTGATCATAATCTGATTAATCTTGGTAAAGCAGGACGTAAACGTCACATGGGTATCAGACCGACCGTTCGTGGTTCTGTTATGAACCCGAATGACCATCCGCACGGTGGTGGTGAAGGCAAGACCGGTATCGGACGTCCGGGTCCGTGCACTCCATGGGGTAAACCGGCGCTTGGCCTTAAGACCAGAAAGAGAAACAAATCTTCTAACAAGCTGATTGTAAGAAGAAGAGACGGTAAAGCGATCAAATAGTTATCATTAAGGAGGTTAGAACCTATGGCACGTTCTATTAAAAAAGGACCATTTGCAGACGCAAGCCTGCTGAAAAAGATCGACGCTATGAACGCTGCGGGCGAGAAATCCGTTATCAAGACCTGGTCCCGCCGTTCTACGATCTTCCCGAGCATGGTTGGACATACAATCGCCGTTCATGACGGAAGAAAGCACGTTCCGGTGTATGTAACAGAGGATATGGTTGGACACAAGCTTGGTGAGTTTGTAGCCACCAGAACATACAGAGGACACGGCAAAGACGAGAAGAAATCAAAAGTTAGATAATCAGATTATGAAAGGAGGGTTCATCCATGGCGAAAGGACATAGATCCCAGATCAAGAGAGAGAGAAATGCGAATAAGGACACAAGACCGTCAGCGAAGCTGTCTTACGCACGGGTTTCTGTTCAGAAAGCATGTTTCGTATTGGATGCCATCAGAGGTAAGGATGTAACGACAGCACTTGGTATTTTAACTTACAATCCAAGATATGCTTCCAGTTTAATAAAGAAATTATTAGAGTCAGCGGTTGCGAACGCTGAGAACAATAATGGTATGAACGCTGAGAATCTTTATATTGCAGAGGCTTACGCGAACAAAGGACCAACAATGAAGAGAATCAGACCGAGAGCACAGGGCAGAGCTTACAGGATCGAGAAGAGAATGAGCCACATCACACTTGTGCTGGATGAAAGATAAGGAGGGCAATCATGGGACAGAAAGTTAATCCTCATGGCTTGAGAGTCGGAATCATCAAAGACTGGGATTCCAGATGGTATGCGGAGAAAGAGTTCGCTGACTACCTGGTGGAAGACCATGAGATCAGAACGTATCTTAAGAAGAGATTATATAACGCGGGCGTCTCCAGAATGGAGATCGAGAGAGCCTCTGACCGTGTAAAGATCGTGATCTACACCGCAAAACCGGGCGTTGTCATCGGTAAGGGCGGATCCGAGATCGAGAAGGTAAAAGGCGAACTTGCCCGTTTCACAGACAAGAAGCTTATCATCGACATCAAAGAGATCAAAAGACCAGACAAGGATGCGCAGCTTGTGGCGGAGAACATTGCTCAGCAGCTTGAGAACCGTATCTCCTTCCGCCGCGCAATGAAGTCCTGCATGTCCAGGACCATGAAGTCCGGAGCTCTTGGAGTTAAGACCGCTGTAGCCGGCCGCCTTGGCGGAGCCGACATGGCTCGTACCGAGTTCTACAGCGAGGGAACCATTCCGCTTCAGACATTGAGAGCAGACATTGACTACGGATTCGCTGAGGCAGATACCACCTACGGCAAGATCGGCGTTAAGGTATGGATCTACAAGGGCGAAATTCTTCCGGAAAAAGCGGCAAAGGAAGGGAGCGATAAATAATGTTAATGCCAAAAAGAGTAAAACGTCGTAAACAGTTCCGCGGCTCCATGAAAGGAAAAGCGCTCCGTGGAAATAAGATTACAAACGGTGAATATGGTATTGTTGCAATGGAACCCTGCTGGATCCGTTCCAACCAGATCGAGGCTGCCCGTATCGCGATGACACGTTACATCAAGCGTGGCGGTAAAGTATGGATCAAAATATTCCCGGATAAACCTGTAACCACGAAACCAGCTGAGACACGTATGGGTTCCGGTAAGGGAACTCTGGAGTACTGGGTAGCAGTTGTTAAGCCAGGACGCGTAATGTTCGAGATCGCGGGCGTATCAGAGGAAGTTGCGAAGGAAGCGCTCCGTCTGGCAACCCACAA
>NZ_DBGCJQ010000020.1:0-44099 GCF_048354975.1 Massilistercora timonensis
GAGCTCATATTCCAGCCGCTCTCTAAGATCTTCCCCCGCGTCCGGATACCGGCGCTCAAATCCTTCCCGGCACAGTTTGTTCAGATATTCCCAGGAGGTATACCCCTCGGGCACATCGAATTTGGGCAGCTTGGTCACTCCAAATTCAATCTCCACATTACATCTGCGGGCGATCCGCTCCGTATTCTCCAGCGCCTGGGGAGCATACGGGAAGAGCTCCCGCATCTCTTCCTCGGACTTGATATAATACTGCCCGCCTTCATAGCGCATCCGGTCCTCGTCTTCAATCTTCTTTCCGGTCTGGATGCACAGAAGGATATCATGGGGTTTCTCATCTTCCGCATAGGTGTAATGGACATCGTTGGTGGCCACCAGTTCGATACCTGTCTCTTTTGCCATCCGCACCAGGCCCTGGTTCACCAGCTTCTGTTCCGGGATCCCGTGGTCCTGCAGCTCCAGGAAGAAATTCCCCTCCCCGAAGATCTTCTGATAGCGAAGAGCCGCCGCCTTGCCTTCCTCGTACATCCCCCGCAGGATATTGCGCTGCACTTCCCCCGCCAGGCAGGCGCTCAAAGCGATGATCCCTTCATGGTACTGCTCCAGGATCTCCCGGTCTACACGGGGCCGGTAATAATATCCTTCCGTGAAGCCCCGGGATACGATCTTCATCAGGTTGTGATAGCCAAGATCATTCTCCGCCAGCAGCACCAGATGATAATACCGCTCCTCCCGGTCTCCTCCGGTCTCTTTGTCAAACCGGGATCCCGGCGCCACATAGACCTCACAGCCCAGGATGGGCCGGATCCCCGCAGCCTTCGCCGCCCGGTAGAAGTCGATCACCCCGTACATAACGCCGTGATCGGTGATGGCCACACTGTCCATCCCCAGCTCTTTCACTCTGGCGATACATTCTTTGATTTTGTTGGATCCGTCCAGGAGACTGTACTCCGTATGGACATGCAGATGTGCGAAACTCATGGCATCTCCTTTATCTGAAACAAAACTCTCTGCCATATCCCTGGCAGAGAGTTCCTGGTCTTTGTTCCTTATATCCTGTAAATCCTAGCCGTTGATCATAAATTCAACCAGTCTGTTGATATCTTCCGGCTCGTGAGCCACGATCTCCAGCTCCGGGATCTCGCCGTTGGAGAAGATATTCGCCATGGAAACGTACTGGGACAGCTTGGACTTCAGGTTCAGTCTGTCGCCTTCTCCTGTTACCAGCTCTACCTTTCCCTTGCAGGAATCTACTACTTTAAAGAACTTATCAATATCGGTAATATTCTGTACTTTCATTTTGATCTCCTTTCGGTTTCTGTGTTTACGCCCTTAATTATAACTTATTTTTCCAGGAATTCAATAGCCTTTTCGGTAATTTGTATCTTCTGTTCCTTGAGAAGGCGTCCCACCGCTCTTTTGAAGGCATTTTTACTAAGGCCCAGCTCCTCCTTGATCTGTTCCGGCGCCGCTTTGTCTGTAAAAGGAAGGGCGCCGCCCAGCTCCTCCATCTTCTCCAGGATCTTCTGCGCGTCCTCGTCCATCTGGAGAAATGCTTTCTTGCGGACGCTCAAGTCCAGCTTACCGTCCTCATGGACCCGGCTCACCCTGGCCTCGATCTCCTGACCCACCTTAAGATCCCCGTAGGCCTCCCGCTTTGGGATCAGCGCGCTGTAACAGTCGTCCACCGCCACGAACACCCCGAAATTTCCGCTGGTCTCATAGATGGTTCCCCGGACCACATCGTCCTTCTTGTAGGGAGAATCCTGGCGCAGCCGGTCATAAAGCTTCATGGTGGCGCACAGTCTTCCTGACTTGTCTATATAAAGAGCCGCCAGGATCTCTTCTCCCTTCTCCACCTTCTTCGTCTGCTCCCGGAAGGGAAGCAGCAGATCCTTGGGAAGCCCCCAGTCCAGGAACGCTCCCACCCGGCCGGTATCCGCCACCGTAAGCTTGCGGATCTCTCCCAGAAGGATCTTTGGCTCCTGGGTGGTGGCGATCAGACGGTCGTCTGAATCCCGGTACAGGAAGACCTCCACCGGATCCCCCACTTCCACGCCCCTGGGCACCTGTCTTGCCGGAAGGAGTACTTTATCTTCGCTGGTGCCAAGATACACGCCGAACTCCACCTTCTTGACCACCATCAGTGTCCGCTTTTTCCCCAGATATTCCTCTAATCTCATCTCGTTCTCCTCTTGTCTGTTTCTACGTTCTTATTTCTTCTCCCGGAATTCCACTACCGCGAAGGGAGTTTCCTCCCGGTCCTGCAGGGACACTACTGTCCGATCCTCTTCCCGGGCCACATGGGGCACAATGATATCCCCGCACACCGCTGACTTCTTGTATTCCACCCGCAGTCTTGCAACCACTGGTTCCTCTTCCAGCGCTTCCAGCGCCATCTGCACATACTGGCAGTTATTGACGTGCTCATTGGTGTCGATATGGTATTTACGCACCGGGAAGGAAGGACATTCCACGAATCCTTCCGGCAGCGCGATCTTCCGGTCCGCATACTCCATGTCCAGCGGCCTGCCGGTTCCGTAGGCTTCTACCTCATCCGCAAGGGGCCGCACAGGACGGCCTTTCTTCATATCCATATAGGACCAGATGGAGTTGGCACAGGCCAGGATCTTCCCTTCTTCATCCGTCATACAGAAGTTCCGGTCCCCGATGACCCCTTTAAACCCGGTAGCCCAGGTATGGATCCCGATCTCTTCCCCCAGCCTGGGATACCGGTCCACTTCCACCTGCCAGGCTGACAGAACCCAGGCCTTCCCGTGCCGTGCAAAATAATCCACTCCCAGCCCCAGGCTCTCTGACTGGAAGGTACTGCAGTCCTGGAAATAATTGATGATCCCCGGAAGGGTGATCCTCTCCGTATGGTCGATCTCGCTGAACCTTACCCTGCTTTGAAATGAATACTCGTTATCTCTTGCCTCCATCTATGTAACTCCTTTCTACCGTGATCACGCACTGATATCTTGGGTCGGCGATGTGGAGAAGCTTCTCCACCGTCCGGCGCAGTTCTTCTTCCTTCTGGTCATCGTACTCATAAGGCACTACCATATCGAAGATCAGGTTGATCTGTTCTTTTCCATCCACCATGCGGAAATCATGGATGCTCACCTTCTGGTCCACCGCATCCAGGATCTCTGTCACCTGTTTCCGTATCGCCAGCACCTGGGCGTCTTTCGTCTCAATGGGGTCCATGTGGATCACCAGGAAGATCCCCAGCTTCTTTATAGCCTCCCGCTCGATCCGGTCGATGATCTCATGGGACTCCTCTATATCCACATCGTTGGGCACTTCCGCATGGATGGACGCCATGCTCCTGCCCGGCCCGTAATTGTGGACGATCAGGTCGTGGCTCCCCACGATCCCCGGGTATCCTTCCACAAACCGGGTGATCCGCTCATATTCCTCCCGGGACACCGGTTTCCCGATCAGAGGCTCCAGGGTGTCTCTGGCGATCCCGATGCCGGCCCACATGATGACCAGGGAAACGCCAAGCCCCACAAACCCGTCGATGTTCCATCCTGTGATCCGCCAGAACAGCACGGAAGCGATGGTGGCTGCCGTGGTGATCACGTCGCCGATGGCGTCCGTGGCAGTGGCCAACATCACCTTGGAGTCGATCCGCTTCCCCAGCTTCCGGTTGAAGAAGGCCAGCCACAGCTTCACTCCCACAGACAGCGTCAGGATGATCACCGATACCAGCTGAAACCGCATGGCCTCCGGCTCCCGGATCTTGCCCACAGCGTCTTTGAAGAAGGTAAATCCCACTTCCAGCACCAGAAAGGACACCACCAGGGCCGCTATGTACTCGATCCTCCCATGGCCGAAGGGATGATCCTTGTCCGCAGGCTTCTCCGCCATCTTCACCCCCACAAGGCCGATCACCGATCCTCCCGCGTCGGAAAGATTGTTGAAGGCGTCCGCCATGACCGAGATACTCTGCAGGAAAAACCCGATCAGCCACTTTACCACAAATAAAAAGACGTTGCAAAAGATGCCCACCATACTGGCCAGCACACCATAGGCCGTACGGACGGACACCTTTTCCGTCTCTTCATGATCTTTCACAAAATGTCTTACCAAAAATTCTGTCATGGTACTTCTCCTAATAAATCTCCAAAGAAAAATGTTTTTATCTTAAAGTCCGAGGCCGCGGTCACCATCTGGTATTCTTCCGCCGTAAGCGCCTCCTCCAGATCCTGCCGGCCTTCCTCTGTCACCACGCCGCACACCGAACCGGTAAAGCAGAGATTGGGATAGAGGACGCACCACCAGTTCTGTCCTCCCGCCTTGCCAAGCCGGATCTGCAGGGCTTCATAATACCCCTGGGGGAACCAGATCTCCCCGTAACGCTTGTCCGGGAAATACACCCGGGCAACCCGGGCCTTTACCCTGTCGGAACTGCCCGCCTCTTTTAATGCCTTCCGGGCCACTTCCTCGATCTCCCCAAGATGTTCCCCGGCCCACGCTTTTGTCTCCTCCAGGGAGACATCCTTTTCTCCCAGAGACCGGCGCATATAAGCAATAACCCGGTCTCTTACCTGATATTTCAAGGCCTGGTCCTGATCGCTGTCACTGTTGGCGATCACATGGAAGCGGAACACCTCCCCCGCCAGGTCTTCCTGGAGGGCATCCACACGGGCCTCCACCGCCAGTTCCCGCCGCGCTGCCACAGAGCCGGTCAGAAGCGCCGCGCTGCACAAAGCAAGCAGCATTAAGATCCATCTGTGCCTCTTCTTCACGTCTATGTACCTCCTTCATGTCTGTTGTCTGAAGTCTGTACATATTTTCCCGTGTTTATACCGCTTTTCTAATTCTTTTTGGTACGGATCACATCCGCCACCGCCTGGGCCTGATTTTCAATATGACGGGACACCACTCTGGCCGCCTCGTCCTTCTCGCCCTTCTCGATATGCCGGATGATCTCTTCATGCTCGGACAGAAGCTTCTCATAGACATGCTGGTCTTTCAGATATTCGATCCTGTAACGGTACATCTGCTCCCGCAGATTGTTGAGAAGTTGTCCCAGCTTCTGGTTCTCTGTTGCGTTGCAGATCACATCGTGGAACCGCACGTCCGCCTCCGCCATCTGGGTGATATCATTGCTCTTGAGGGCGCTGCGGAAATCCTGGGCCGCTTCCTTCAGCCTGTTGATCCCCTCTTTGGTGATCTTGTCACAGGCAAGCCTGGCCGCCAGTTCCTCCAGGGCCTCCCGCACTTCCAGCACGTCTTTCAGACTTTTCTCTGAGATGTCCGCCACCTCCGCGCCCTTCCGGGGGATCATCAGCACCAGTCCCTCCAGCTCCAGCTTGCGGATCGCCTCCCGCACCGGCGTGCGGCTCACTCCCAGCTTGTTGGCAAGCTGGATCTCCATCAGCCTCTCCCCGGGTTTCAGCTCTCCTCTCAGGATCGCCTGACGCAGAGTATTGAATACCACGTCTCTTAAGGGAAGGTACTCGTTCATGCTCACATTAAAATTGGCTTCCATCCTTTATCTATCTCCTCTTCACATTATGTACGTTTGTCACATACACCTGCTTCGCAAGCTTCTGTTCCCTTATCCTGGCGGCTGCCGCCCGGGCCTTTGCCCGGTCGGCATAGATGCCAAATACAGTGGGCCCGCTGCCGCTCATCATAGCGTTCAGGGCTCCGCTTTCTCTCATGATCCGTTTGATCTCGTCGATCACCGGGTATTCCCCTATCGTTACCTCCTCCAGTACATTTCCCATAGAAGAGGCCACCTTCCCCAGATCCTGATCCTGCAGTCCCCGGATCAGCCCGTCGATATCCGGGTGGTTGACGATCTGGCAGGCATCCAGCTTCTCGTAGACCATCCTCGTGGATACGTTCACCGGCGGCTTCGCCAGAAGGATCTGACAACGGGGCATAGGCGGCAGCGGCGTCAGGATCTCCCCGATGCCTTCCGCCAGCACCGTGCCCCTTAAGATACAGTAGGGCACATCCGCTCCCAGCGTCACTCCCCGCTCCATCAGTTCCTTTTCCGTCAGGCCCAGAGAAAACAGCCGGTTCATCCCGTAGAGGACCGCCGCCGCATTGGAGCTTCCGCCCGCCATTCCGGCAGCCACCGGGATATGCTTCTCCAGCCGGATCAAAAGCCCGCCGGGAAGACCGAATTCATCCATCAGAAGCTTTGCCGCCCGATAGGCCAGATTGTTTTCATTTACCGGAAGAAAAGACAGATTCGTAGTAAGCTCGATCCCCGGTTCTTCCTTTTTCTTCAGAGTGATCAGATCATAGAGATACACAGTCTGCATCACCATCCGAACATCGTGATAGCCGTTCTCTCGCCTGCCCAGTACGTCCAGCCCCAGGTTGATCTTCCCCAGCGCTCTCAGCTCCATTTTCTCCATCGCTTTGTCCCCTTGTCTTTTTTGTGTTTTGTTTTCACTATGTATCTTGTATACAATGTTCTTATAGTATACTCATATTCTCCTTAAAAATCAATAGTTTTTCTCCCGGCTTCACCGGGGTGTCCTCCTCCAGGCCGTTCAGCCTGCGGATCCCTTCCACCGTGGCATGATACCGCTTGGCCAGCCCCCACAGATCATCGCCTTCCCGGATCACACAGCCCACCAGGCCCGGACGGTTTGAAAGCTCCAGGGGATCGGCCTCTTCCATCTCCACCTCCTGGATATTCTCCACAGAAAGAGATTCTTCAAGGAAACTGTTGAAGGCAAGCACTGCCTTTACTTCTACTTCCCCGTTCCCCAGAAGCCCCACCGCCAGCTGCTCTACCCCGAAGGTAAGATGGCTGTCCGTATCCTGGCGGATCCCGCCGCACTCCAGAAGGTAGGAGAAGGGCACCATCCCCTGCCATACATTAAAGGGCAGCATATCATCCGCCTTCACATACAGGAAGGACACATGGAGGACCCCTTCCACCGAAAGTCCCTCCGGCTCCGGCCGGATGCTCTCCAGCTGGATCCGCCCGCTGCTGTGGCAGATCTGCAGGATATCCTCCTTAATCTCGGGCAGGGACAGGTGTTCTGCCACCTTGCACTTGGAATGATTCTGCATGAGAAGCCGGCACAGCGCCGTCTGTCTCCTCTCTATCCGGCAGTTCTGTCCCAGGGAATAAAGATCATGAAGGATTTCTGTCTCTTCTTCTTCATACAGGATGACTCTTACTTCCATCACCGCCTCTACTCCCAGGAGGCGCATCTCGCCGTCCTCATCCATACGGGCTTCTACCCGGACGTCTTTTAACTCCGGATAGATCTGATGATACATGGAATCCAGCGCTCCGGGGCACTCGATCCGCCCCTCATAGGGAATAACCTGCTCGATCCAGTCCGTTTTCCCCTCCGGGGACTCATAGAAACAGAAGAGAAGCAGCTCTCCCTGCAGCAGGATCTCATCCGTTCCCACCCTGGTATCCAGTTTCCTGCTCCCAAGGTCCGTCCAGACCAACTCCCCGATGCTTTCCCTCATGCTGCCGATCCCCACTTCCTCGCGGATCCGGCAGGTGTCCCTGCGGACAGTAAACAGCTTCAGGATCTGCTGTTTCTGATACCTTTTGTACAAAGGCTCCCCGCCTTCCACATCTTTCGTCAGCTCGATCTCCTCCCGGCCTTCCGAGCACACCTGAAGCTCGATCACGGCGTGGATATTCAGTTTCCGGGAATTCACCGCCGTCACCGTCAATTCCGTCTGCGCGCCCAGAAGGAACAGATCCTCCAAAGGCGCCTCCTCCATATACACCATCTCTTCAAAGGGCAGCGTCCCCTCCATGGATGAAAGGCCGCCGGTCTCTTCATCCGCCGCGTAAAGAATCGCAAACTTCAGATTTCCTCTTACCTGCACATAGCTTTCCGCCAGTTTCAACTCTTCAACACGAACGGATCCTTCGCTTAAGATTACCCGTTTCACGTCACTTTTTGCGTCCGGCACATTGTAATCCTCATCCATATAAAACTGATCCAGCACCGTCTTACCCTGACGGTACATCTGAAACGCCTGCTTCTCATACTCCATCCGTCTCTCTCCTTCCCACTTAATAAAACAAGACATTTTTGTCACAGTATTCCATCCTCACCACCACCCGGGGCCACGCAGCCCCTTCCGGGATCTCTTCCGTCCTGGAAGGCCCCAGAAGCCTGGTCCGCAGACACACCGCATTGGTGGATTCGTAACAGGCTGTCACCTCTACCCGGTAGCCCCCCGTCTTCTTCTCCCCATATCCTCTGGCCAGATAAAGCCACCCTTCATCCGCGTACGTAAGGCGGAAAGCTTCCTGCTTTTCTTCCTCCATCCGCTCCTGCAGCTCTTGCGGGATCTCCCCGTCCTCCACTATGGTATACGGGACATCCCGCAGTTTCTCCTCGTCGTCAAACCGCAGGGAACAGGCGCACAGAACCAGAAGAATAAGCACAGGAAGAGCCCGTGCACATTTCCGAAAACATCTCATGGACCACACTCCCCGGTTTTTCTGCATCTACTCTCTACAAGTGTACACAACTCTACTAGGAAAAATTCCAGTTTTGTTGTATAATACTCTGTGATCTGACAAAAGATCAGAATACAAATGAGAGGTTTACCATTATGATAAGATTTCTACTGATCGTCCTGGTCCTTTTTCTGTATCTCCTTCTGGGGATCCCGGTGCTTCTTTTTGAGGCCGTCCTTGGGCATTTCAACCCAAAGGCGCGGGATTACCAGTGTCTCAGGCTGGTCCAGGCCACCTTCCGGTTCATGCTCTTTATTGCCGGCACCAGGATCACCGTGATCGGGGAAGAGAAGATTCCGGACGAACCTGTATTGTTTATCGGCAATCACAGAAGCTATTTTGATATTCTTCTTACTTATTCCAGGTGTAAACGGCTGACCGGCTATATCGCCAAAAAGGAGATGCTGCGCTATCCCCTTCTGCGGGACTGGATGAAGCGCCTCTACTGCCTTTTCCTGGACCGGGAGAACCCCAAGGAGGGCTTAAAGACCATCCTGCAGGCCATCGACTATATCAAAAACGGGATCTCTATCTGCATTTTCCCGGAAGGCACCCGCAATACCGGCGAGGAGTTAAGTCTCCTGCCCTTCCACAGCGGTTCCTTTAAGATCGCGGAAAAGACAAACTGCCCCATTGTCCCCATCAGCATGAACAACACCATCTCCATCTTTGAGAGCCATCTTCCCAAGGTCCGTAAGACCCATGTGATCCTGGAATACGGGGATCCCATCTACCCCGGCGACCTTGACAAAGACGCCCGCAGAAGGCTTGCCCCTTACTGCCAGAACATTATACAGGAAACCATCAACCGGAATCAGGCCTTGCTGTAAGTGCCTGATTCCGGCTTTTTTCCTTCCCTTTTCCATATTAGAATGGTATAATGGACAGGATACCAGAGTCAAAATGACAAAGGAGATTTAAAAAAATGAACACACAAGATCTGACACTGTTGACCGACCTGTATGAACTGACCATGATGCAGGGATACTATTATAAGCAGTCCCAGAATGAGACCGTCGTCTTTGACGTCTTCTTCCGGCAGAACCCGTGCAACAACGGATATTCCATATGTGCCGGACTGGACCAGGTCATCAGTTACATCAAGAATCTGAACTTTACCTACGAGGATGTGGATTATCTCAGAGGGCTGGGGATCTTCAGCGAAGAATTCCTCCATTATCTCAGCGGATTCCATTTCAGCGGCGATATCTATGCCATCCCGGAGGGCACGGTGGTCTTCCCCAAGGAGCCCCTCCTGAAGGTGATCGCCCCCATCATGGAAGCCCAGCTGGTGGAGACGGCCATCCTCAACATCATCAACCACCAGTCTCTGATCGCCACCAAGACTTCCCGGATCGTCTTCGCGGCAAACGGAAGCGGGATCATGGAATTTGGCCTGCGGCGCGCCCAGGGACCGGACGCCGGCCTCTACGGGGCAAGAGCCGCCATGATCGGCGGCTGTGTGGGAACTTCCAACGTGCTGGCCGGCCAGCTCTTCGATGTTCCCGTGATGGGCACCCACGCCCACAGCTGGATCATGAGTTTTGAGGACGAGTACACCGCGTTCAAGACCTATGCGGATATGTACCCGGACAACTGCACCCTTCTGGTAGACACCTATGACACCCTCAAGTCCGGCGTGCCAAACGCCATCCGGGTGTTCCAGGAGTGTAAAAAGGAAGGACATGTGCTGAAGAAATACGGCATCCGCCTGGACAGCGGAGACCTTGCCTACCTTTCCAAAGAGGCCCGCAAGATGCTGGACGCCGCCGGATTCCCGGACGCAACCATCGTTGCCTCCAACGACCTGGACGAGTACCTGCTCCACGATCTTGGACTTCAGGGCGCGAAGATCGACTCCTGGGGTGTGGGGACCAACCTTATTACCTCCAAGGACTGTCCTTCTTTCGGCGGAGTGTACAAGCTGGCCGCCACCATGGACAAGGACGGCAACTTCATCCCCAAGATCAAGATCTCAGAAAATACAGAAAAGATCACCAATCCTGGAAACAAGACAATCTATCGGATCTATGATAAAGCAACAGGCAAGATCAAGGCTGACCTGATCTGCTTTGTGGGAGAAACCTACGACACAGACAAAGACCTTCTTCTCTTCGACCCAATCGAGACCTGGAAGAAGACAAAGCTGCCGGGAGGCTCCTACACCATGCGGGAGATCCTTGTTCCTGTCTTCCGCAACGGCGAATGCGTCTACCAGTCTCCTTCTGTGAAAGAGATCGCCGAATACTGCCGGCAGGAGAAGGACACCCTGTGGGATGAGACCAAGCGGCTCTTCTACCCCCACGAAGTACATGTGGACCTCTCCCAGTCCCTCTATGACGTAAAGAAAGCACTCCTGGATGAGATGACAGATTCCGAATAATCGAGGAGACTATTTTATTATGAAAATTATTGTATTGGCCGGAGGCTTAAGCCCGGAGCGGGACGTATCCCTGATCTCCGGAGCGGGCATCTGCCGGACCTTAAGAGAGCGGGGGCACCGCGCCTTCCTTCTGGATGTATTCTTTGGCTACCCATGTAACCCGGAAGATCTGGAGAAGGTCTTCGACCTTCCCGACGGCGGTCTTAAGATCGCGGAAGGCATCAAGACCACCACGCCCGACCTTGAAGCTCTGCGCCTCTCCCGTCCGGATCAGTCCGACTGTTATCTGGGCCCCAACGTGATCCAGCTGTGCCGCATGGCGGATATCACCTTCATGGGACTCCACGGCTCTGTGGGGGAGAACGGCAAACTGCAGGCCACCTTTGATGTCCTGGGGATCCGCTATACCGGCCCCAATTCTCTTGGCTGTTCTCTTGCCATGAACAAGCTGGCCGCCAAGCAGATCTTCAAGATGTCCCGGGTCCCCACTCCCAGGGGAACCTCTCTGGTCCCCGAGACCAAAGACACCCCTCTTGAAGAGCTGGGCTACTATCTGCCTCTGGTGGTCAAACCCTGTTCCAGCGGATCCAGCATCGGCGTGTACATCGTCCACACTGAAGAGGAATATAAGGAAGCGGTCCGCCGCTCCTTTGAGGAAGACCATCAGGACGAGGTGGTGATCGAACCCTATATCAGAGGGCGGGAATACGCCTGCGGCATCCTTGCGGGCAAAGCCCTTCCCCTGGTAGAGATCATCCCCCGGGACGGGATCTTCAATTACGAAAACAAATATCAGGCAGGGGGAGCTACCGAGCTGTGCCCTCCCATCTCCCTGGATGAAAAGACACAGAAGAAAATGCGTCGGGCCGGGGAAAAAGCCTTCCAGGTACTCCGTATGGACGTCTACGGAAGGGCAGATTTTATCGTGGACGAGACCGACGGCAGGTTCTACTGCCTGGAGATGAACGGCCTGCCCGGGATGACGCCTCAAAGCCTCCTCCCCCTGGCCGCCAGGACTGCCGGCCTCTCCTACGGAGAACTGTGCGAACAGATCATCGAAGAATCTATCAACATACGCTATCGCAAATAAACGCGAAAGGAGAAAGTAACATTGAAAAACCTGACTTTGGAAAACATCACCAACACCTGTAAAGGAACTTACCACGGGCCAGAGGCCCTGCTCTCCCAGGAGGTCACCGATGTAGTGATCGACAGCCGGAAGGTAGAGAAGGGGAATCTTTTTGTGGCCATCGACGGTGAAAATGTAAACGCTCACAAATTCATCCCCGACACCATTGAAAAGGGCGCGCTGTGCGTGGTTTCCCACGAGGATCTGGGCGATACGGATTATCCCTATATCCTGGTAGAATCCACCGGCCAGGCTCTTCTGGACATCGCCAAGCTCTACCGGGACTCCTTTGACGTAAAGGTTGTGGGCATCACCGGAAGCGTGGGCAAGACCAGCACAAAAGAGATGATCGCCTCCGTAGTCGCCCAGAAATACCGCGTGCACAAGACTCTGGGCAACTTCAACAATGAATGGGGACTTCCCTTAAGCATCTTCCAGATGAACGAGACCCATGAGGTAGCCGTCCTGGAACTTGGCGTCAACCATTTTGGCGAGATGCGCCGGCTCTCTGCAGTGGCCACCCCTGATATCTGCGTCATCACCAACATTGGCGTAGCCCACCTGGAATTCTTCAAGACCCGGGAGGGGATCCTGCAGGAGAAATCCTCTATGATCCAGGATATGAAAAACGGCGGGACCATCATCTTAAACGGGGACGACGATCTTCTCTCCCAGATGGGCCCGGTAAAAGGCAGCACTCCCGTCTTCTTCGGCCTGGGAGAAAACAGCCAGTTCCGCGCTGACCATATTAAGCCTCTGGGACTTAAGGGCACTCAGTGTACCATCTGCCTGCCCTCCGGGGATGAATTTACCTGTGTGATCCCGGTGGCAGGATCCCACATGGTATCCAACGCCCTGGCAGGCGCGGCGGTAGGCTACACCCTGGGACTTACCCCGGAAGAGATCAAAGCGGGGATTGAAAACTACACCACCATCCCCGGACGGAACCATCTGATCCAGACGGATTCCCTGACCATTCTGGACGACTGCTACAACGCCAACCCGGTTTCCACCAATGCCGCCCTGGACGTACTGGCCCTGTCAGAAGGCCGCAAGGTGGCAGTCCTTGGAGATATGGGAGAGTTGGGTGAAAATGAACTGGACCTTCATTACCAGGTAGGCGCCTATGCTGCGGGAAAAGGCATCGATCTTGTCTGCGGCATCGGCCCCATGTCAGAATCCCTGATCCGCGGCGTGAACGACGCCGGGACCTCCACCAAAGGACTGTGGTTCGCCACCAAGGAAGATTTCCTTGCCGCCATGGACGACCTGATCAAGAACGGCGACAATGTTCTTGTGAAGGCTTCCAAGTACATGAAGCTTCCTGTTGTCATCGAGGCTTTGAAAGAACGTTAAAACGCGAAAAGACAGAAAAGGAACCTCAAAATGGATTATCAGATTCTTGCGCTGGATCTTGACGGCACACTGACCAATTCCAAGAAAGAGATCAGCGCCCCCACACTGGAGGCGCTGATCGAAATACAGCAAAAGGGAAAGAAAGTGGTCCTGGCAAGCGGACGCCCCACCCAGGGAGTGCTTCCTCTGGCCAGACAGCTCCATCTGGAAGAATACGGCGGCTATGTGCTGTCCTTCAACGGAGGACGCATCATCGACTGCCGGACCGGACAGGCGGTATACAACAGATCCCTGCCCTCCGGAGTGGCAGAACCGCTCACCCGGATCATCGGGAACTATCCCGGCCTTGACATCCTGGCCTACCTGGAGCGCAACCTGCTTTCCGCCTTTTACCCCAACCAGTACAGTCAGCTGGAATCTTTCATCAACCATATGCCTATTATCCAGGCGGACGATTTCACCGCCCAGATCCCGGACCAGCCCAATAAATTCCTGGTCACCGGAGAGCCGGACCTGATCCAGGCAGCGAAAAAGGAAGTGACCGAATATTTCCGTTCCTATCTCTCTATCTATTGTTCGGATCCTTTCTTCCTGGAGATCATGCCCCCCAGGATCGATAAGGCCCACTCGCTCCTTCGCCTTCTCACCAGTATCGGCCTGACCGCAGATCAGATGATCTGCTGCGGGGACGGCTATAATGATCTCACCATGATCGAAACGGCAGGCTTAGGCGTGGCCATGGCCAACGCCCAGCCCCTGGTAAAGGAGCGGGCGGATTATGTGACCAGATCCAACGATGAGGACGGTGTCCTCCATGTGATCCAACAATTCATGCAATAAAAAAGCTGGCTTTTTGCGCCAGCTTTTTTCCTCCTATCGGTTCTCGATATCCATGATCATGTCCACCCGGGTCTGATGGCGTCCCCCCAGGAATTCCGCGTTCAGCCACTCATCCACGATCATCTTGGCCATCTCAATGCCGATCACCCGCGCCCCGAAGGCAAGGATGTTGGTGTTATTGTGCTGTCTGGACAGCTTTGCCGAGTAAGGCTCGGAGCACACCACTGCCCGGATCCCCTTCACCTTGTTGGCCGCCAGGGAGATCCCCACGCCGGTCCCGCAGATCAGGATCCCCAGGTCCACTTCCCCGGAAGCCACGGCGCGTCCTACCTTCTCGCCGTATTCCGGGTAGTTGCAGCTCTCATGGGTGTCCGTCCCGTAATTGACCACTTCATATCCCTTTTCCTTCAGGTACTCCGCGATCTCCTGTTTCATCTCTACTGCCGCATGGTCGTTTCCAATTCCGATTTTCATTTTTATCTAACCTCGTCTTCCATTTAAGTTGTGTTTATATTATAATCTTTGTTGTTTCGATTCGCAATCATTTCACTTTAAAAAAGGAGATTCCCTATGATACGCTATATCGCCAGCGACCTGGACGGCACTCTTCTGCTAAACGGCGCCCAGGAGCTTGACCCGGAAGTTTTCTCCCTGATCCTTCGCCTGAAGGAAAAGGGGATCCATTTCATCGCCGCCAGCGGACGCCAGTATTACAGCCTGAGAAATCTCTTCCGCCCCGTGGCGGATCAGATCTCCTATATTGCAGAAAACGGTTCTCTGTGTATCCACGATCACCAGGTGATCTCCCGGGGACTGATCCCGCGGGAACTGGGGCTTCGCATCCTGGACGCAGTCCGGGAATTCCCCTGGTGCGACTGCCTTCTGTCCTGCGAGTCCCGGTGCTACACGGATTCCCGGAACCCCAGGTTCATCGATCATATGAAAAACGTGGTCCGTTATGACATGGAGGTGGTCCCGGATCTCCGCGACATCCAGGAACCCTTCCTTAAGATGGCCATGTGTGATTTTCGGGGCACGAAAGAGATGGAGCACTTCTTCCAGAACCGCTTCGCTTCCCAGATCAAAGTCGTCACTTCCGGGAACCTGTGGGTGGATTTTATCGCCCCGGGCGCCAATAAGGGAACCGGTCTTGCCCGGCTCCTTGACCATCTTGGCCTCTCCCCTGAAGACGGGATCGCCTTTGGCGACCAGTACAATGATGTGGAGATGCTGCAGCTTGCAGGCACAAGTTACGCCATGTCAGGCGCAGCTCCTGGGATTGCTTACTATTCTACTTATGTCACAGATTCTGTAGTGGAAGTTCTGCAGGATATCGCGGCGGGAGTCTGATCTCCCGCCTTTCTTTTTTCTGAATTCGAAAGAAATCGTAAATTTCTCACTTATCCCATTGTAAATCTGCACAATTTCTCCCTTTCATTATTGCCGCTTCTGCCGAATTTATAAAATAATATTGAAATCCGAAAGCAAAAGTTTTAGAATTTATTTATAATCAAAAGTAATTCGAAAGCAAAAAGGAAGGAGAATGAAAAATGAGTGAAACATTCAGACCAGTCACAGCGATCACAATGGGAGATCCTGCCGGGATCGGTCCCGAGATCGTTGTAGGCACCATGCTGGATGAAGGGATTCATGAATGCTGCCGCCCCTTTGTGATCGGCAGCCAGGCCATCATGGAGAAAGCCGCGAAGGTTCTGGGCAAAGAACTGAAGTATAACCAGATCAGTGATCCTTCAGAAGCAAAATATGAATACGGCGTTATCGATATTATGGAGACCGGCGACTACGACACCGATTCCATCGAATGGGGCAAGGTTCAGAAGCTGGCCGGACAGATGGCCATCGACTGGATCATGAAATCCATCGAACTGGGAATGGCAGGCAAGATCGACGCTGTATCCACCTCTCCCATCCACAAGGGAGCCATCAAGCTGATCGGCGTAAAGGAACCGGGGCACACTGAGATCTATCAGCACGCCACCAACTCTCCCTATGCGCTGACCATGTTTTCCTGCCATAAGCTGAGAGTCTTCTTCGTCAGCCGGCATATGTCCCTGGTAGACGCCTGCCACTACGCCACCAAGGACGTGATCCTGGACAACGTGATCAACATTGACAAGGAACTTCGCAAGGTAGGCATCGAGAATCCGCTGATCGCCGTTGCAGGGCTGAACCCCCACAACGGAGACAACGGCCTCTTTGGAACCGAAGAGATCACAGACATCGGGCCTGCCGTGGAAGCCGCTAAGGAGCGGGGCATCAACT
Organism: Massilistercora timonensis; assembly: GCF_048354975.1. Lineage (NCBI taxonomy): Bacteria > Bacillati > Bacillota > Clostridia > Eubacteriales > Massilistercora > Massilistercora timonensis. The sequence continues at coordinate 16,471 of NZ_DBGCJQ010000020.1, forward strand.
GTGTAGGGCCCTGTCCGGCAGACTCTGTCTTCCACATCGGCAAATCCGGCAAATACGACGCCATCCTGTCCCTGTACCACGACCAGGGCCATATCGCCTGCAAGACGCTGGATTTTGAGAAATCCGTCACCCTGACCTTCGGACTTCCCTTTATCCGCAGTTCTGTAGACCATGGAACCGCCTTTGACATCGCAGGAAAAGGCATTGCCGGATCCATCAGTCTTATCGAGTCCACAAAGGTTGTCGCTGAGTATGCGGCGAAACAGCATGAAAGGAGCGAGAAATAATGCCATTGATCGGAGCTGTAGCCGACGACCTGACCGGCGCCACCACCACCGGTGTGCTCCTGGCCAGATCCAAGGCAAGGACTGCTGTATTTTTTAATGAAGAAGCGGCGGAAAAGGCAGAGGGTGTGGATCAGCTGGACGCGATCCTCATCAGCAGCAACAGCCGTCCCCTTCCGGCCAACGAGGCCTATGACAAGGTAACTTCCGCAACCCTGGCTCTGAAGCGCATGGGCGTAAAATATTTCTCCAAGCGGATCGACACCACCCTGCGGGGCGGTGTGGGCGTAGAGATCGACGCCATGCTGGATCATGTGGATGAAGACGCGGTAGCCGTTGTGGTTCCGGCCATGCCACAGTCCCGCCGGATCCTGGTAGGCGGGTACTCTGTCATCGACGGAGTGGCCCTTATCAACACCCCGGTGGCACACGACGTGCGCACCCCGGTTACGGAGAACTACATTCCCAAACTGCTCTCCGGACAGACCCGCCGCAAGATCGGTCTTGTCACCTTAAGCCACGTCTTAGACGGCCAGGAGGCCATCCGGGACGCCCTGAAGGAGCAGCGGCAGGAAGGCTGCGAGGTGATCGTAGTGGACGCCATCACCCTGGAGGATGTGGAAGAGATCGCCAAGGCCTGCATCGAACTGAAATGGAATGTGGTTGCCGTAGATCCCGGTCCCTTCACTTCCAAGCTGGCCTACTACCGGGATCTGATCCAGGAGGAAGCTCCCAATGTTCCGGACGCCGTTGATGAGAGCGGGAAGACCGTCCTGATCGCTGCCGGAAGCGCCACGCCCGTCACAAAGAAGCAGATGGAGATCCTCTGTCAGGATCCCCGGCACGTGCGCATCAGCGTAGAGCCCATCCCCCTGGTAGAGGGAGGAGACGCTGCAACAGCAGAAGTAGAGCGGGCAGTACATATGGCCAACGAGCTTCTGGATTCCGCCAATCCGCCCCGGGCCATCCTGTTTGAGACAGCTCTTCACGGAGAACTTCTCAACCTGGATGAAGAGGACAACAAGCGGCACTATGCAGGCGGCATGAGCGCCAACCGCATCAACGCAGGGCTTGGCTCCATCATCGCCCAGGTACTGGAGCACTGCGGACAGGACCGGATCGCCGGGCTCTACACCACCGGCGGAGACACCATGGTAAATGTATGTTACCAGCTTGGCGCCCAGTGTATCGAATTACTGGATTATGTGATCCCGCAGACCGATATCGGAAGACTGGTGGGCAGCTATGACGGACTTCCTGTCGTAGGCAAAGGGGGACTCACCGGAAACGACCATACGGCGTGTGATATTGTGGACCGGCTGTTCCGGGAAGCAACCAGAAAAAATTAAAGAGTAATAGGAGGAAATAGGAATGAGCGAACAGATTAATGAAGCAAACAAGCCAAAAGACCTTGATCTTTTGAACAAAATGAAGAAACTCCCCGGCGGACTGGTTATCATCCCGCTGGTGCTGGCGGTGCTGATCGCCACATTTTTCCCGCAGGCCTATCAGATCGGCGGATATGTAACCGCCCTGTTCTATGAAGGAAACTCCTGTATGATGGGATTCTTCCTCATCGTCTGCGGTTCCGCCATCAACATCAAACAGGTAGGTATGCCTCTCTACAAAGGTGTGACCCTTACCGCTACTAAATTTATCCTGGGTGTGCTGATCGGTTTTGCCATCAGCGCTCTGTGCGGACCGGCCGGATTCCTTGGGATCGCTCCATTCGTATGGATCGCAACCATCACCAACTCCAACGGATCCCTGTACATCTCCCTGTCTGCTCAGTTTGGTAACGCGACAGATACCGGAGCCATCTCCATCCTGTCCCTGAACGACGGACCGTTCTTTACCCTGATCGCCCTGGGAGCAACCGGACTTGCCTCCATCCCGCTGGATTCTCTGATCGCAGTACTTGTTCCGCTGCTGATCGGTTTCATCTGGGGTAACCTGGACGCAGGCTTCCGCAAGGCATGTGCAACGGCTCAGCCCATCGTCACCTTCTTCATGACGATCTCCATCGGAGCCAAGACCGACATCAACACCATCATTACCGCAGGCGCGGCCGGAATCATCCTTGGCCTGGTATCCGCAGCTACAGCAGTGATCTTCTTCTTCACCAACAACCTGCTGCTGCCCAAGAAAGAGCGGAACGCCATGGGCGCTGCCATCGGTACCACAGCCCTCAACTCTGCCATGACACCGGCGGCAGTCGGCGAAGCAGACCCCACCATGATGCAGTATGTGGACATGGCTACCGCACAGTGCGCGACAGCCTCTGTTGTAACCCTGTTCCTCTGCCCGTTCATCACCGCTTTCTTCGACAAGCTGATGCAGAAGAAGCAGCTGGGTATCTACTCACCGGAAGGCTGGGCACGCTACAAAGTTGATCCAAGCGTACCGGCTCCAATGGCTGCAGAGTAAAAAACAAAAGAAAACAAAAGTAAATCGAAACAATAAGTGAAAAAAGTCCTCTGATATGTTACAATAAACCTGTACATATCAAGAGGACTTTCTTCAAACCAGAAGGGGACAGATACTTATGGAAAAACTTAATGTTCAGCTGACAAAGGAGCACTTGTTTGACTTCCTTTTATACCATACCTTTTCAAAGGCCTCCGGCTTTTTGGTCAACATGCTGGGAATGGGCGTGATCGTGGTAGGCGCGGTCATGCAGTTTATGGGGCGGACGGATTTCACCCATTTTCTCCTGTATGTGATCGCCGGCGTGATCTTCCTTGCTTACACGCCCATCCTTCTGAAACTTCGGGCCAATAAGCAGATCAAGATCAATCCCGAATACCGGGATCCCAGAGAATACATTTTCTCAGAGGAAGAAGGCATCCGCGTGGTCCAGAACGGACAGGAGACAGTCTATGACTGGAGCCAGATCCAGCGCACCGTGACCACTCCCAAGACCATCGGCATTTATTACGGGAAGGACCTGGCCTTCATCATTCCAAAGGAAGCATTCGGCACCCACTTTGTACCCATCATGCAGATGGTGGTACAGCACATCGGTCTTAACAATGTGCGGCTGACACAGTAGATCATTAACGGGGGAGGTTAGCGTTATGGAAGAGCGCAGGCAGAAAATCCTGCAGGAACTGGAAGAAAAAGGAAGGGTCCGGGTTACGGACTTAAGCAAGTCTCTGCACTGCTCGGAAGTCACCATCCGCAGCGACATCAAAGCCATGCAGGAAGAAGGCCTTCTGAAGCGGATCCACGGCGGGGCGATCCGCCTGGAGTCTGTCCTGGCCAGAAAATACAATGTAGAGAGCATTTACCGCAACGCGGACCGCAAGGAGGACATTGCCCGCAAGGCCTACGAGTATATTGAGGACGGAGACACCATCATCATCGACGATGCCTCCACCAGCTTCTACCTGGCCCTTCACATCAAGGCCCACCCCGAGAAACGGATCGCCGTAGTTACCAATTCTCTCCTCACCGGAAATGAGCTGGCCGGGGTCAGTCATGTGGAGCTCTACATGATCGGCGGCTACGTGGGCGGCCATCTGTCCGCCACCATGGGGGAGGCCGCCCTGGAAAATATGGAAAGCTTCCACGTGGACAAAGGCTTCATCGGCGTACACGGCATTAATTTTGAAGCCGGCCTTACTTCTATCGCCACCCCTCAGATGCAGATCAAGCGGGCGATCCTGAAGGCTTCCAAAGAAGTCTATGTGCTGGCGGACAGCAGCAAATTCGGCGGCGGATACCTGTCTGTGATCTGTCCCATCAATCAGGTCCATAAGATCATCACCGACAGCCACGTGGCCCGCGAAAATGTGGAGATCGCCAAAGAACTGAAGATCCCCCTTGTTGTGGCATGATCTATTCATACCGGATCCGTGTCTGCACCTCTTCTAGGCTCCTGTAATATCCGCCTGCCAGCAGGGAGAAAAGCGCCGTTCCATATCCGGCTTCCTCGGAATACCGGGGGATCTTCATCTCTTTCCCAAACCGCTCGCTGCAGATCTTCTGCAGAAGCGGATTCATGCGGATCCCGTTTCCACTTCCCACGATTCCTGTTGATTCTCTGACTTCCCGGGGGAATTCCCGGTAATAGCGGTACAGATCCTCGCAGATACCTTTCAGTGTCCCCAGGGCAAACTGTCCCAGGTGGAAGGATTCCTCTGTCAGGCCGAAGATCCCGCCTGTCAGGCCCGGGTCTTTCCGGCTTCCGTTGAACCGGGTGTCCACCTGCACTTCTCTCTTCTTCTGTTCATATACATCCCCGGCCCACCGATTTAAAAGTTCATAGATAGAATGAGCGGGAGCGGTCCCCTCCATTTCAAAAATCTCTTCTACAAACCGCTTCAAGAGGGAGTAGGCATACCCGCCGCAAAGCGGAGACCCTGCGATCAGCCAGGTTTCTCCCAGATAGGGCCTGCATTCTGCTTCTCCGGTCTCAATCAGCCGGTCTGTATAAGCAGAAATCTGGCTTCCGGTCCCCACATTCAACAGCAGCCTTTCTTCCGGTCCTACCGATCCCAGGAAACTGGCCTGATTATCCCCCAGCGCAACGCTGACCACGCAGGTTCCCGACTGGTTTCCCTCTCCGGCGCTTTCTTTCAGCCGTCCCACGATCCGATGCTCCCGCGTCACTTCCGGCAGGATGCCAGGATCCATGCCTGCCTCTTCCATTGCCCTTTGGTCAAAACAGGATCCCTTCAGGTCATAAAGCCCCAGGCTTGCGGCCATGCTCTGGTGCATCAGCGGCCGCTTCTCCCCGGCCAGGGACATGGCGATATAATCCGGGATGGTGCACAGAGATACTGCTTCTCTGGGAACTGTCCCGTTTTTCACGTGATAATAGTGAGTCACAAGACCGAATCCGGAGGCCGCCGGATACCCGGTCTTCTGGGAAAGTTCTCTCGCCCAGGTCTCTTCTTTTCCATCGCGGCTCTCTCTGCAGGGAAGGTCTCCCCGCCGGTCCTGCCAGGTGTAGAGAGGGCTTACCGCCCTGCCCCCCACGTCGGTATAGAGGATCCCGTGCATCTGCCCGGTCACCCCCACGCTGACAATATCTTCCTCACCATCCTGGAAGGCTTCCAGGATCCTCCTGCATTTCTCCAGGATCTTCTCCGGATCCTGGAGATGTTCCCAGTCGTTCTCTGTACGCACTGCCGTATCATTGGAAAGGGTACGGGAGTCCAAAAGTTCTCCCGTACCCCCGTCAAGCAGCACCCCACAGATCGTTGTTGTTCCGATATCTATGCCGACTGCTTTCATACCTATTCCTCGTAATTGGGATGAAGGACTACCTTCAGCGTCCCCGGGCCGCCCTTGGCAGCAAGGGCGATTCCCTTATCGTAGTCCGCCAGATCCATCTCATGGGTGATCAGTTCTTTGACCTGTACCTTGCCGGACTCCAGATACTCCAGCGCTCTTCCAAAGCAGTGGGTCTGTGCCCAGGTGGGGATCAGCTGGATCTCATGGAGATACCAGTACTCCGGATCAATGGCCCATTTCGCGCCCGCGTGAGGCATTGCGAACATCATGAACTTGGCTCCCATCTTGCCAAACTTGATCATGCTTTCCATCACATCCACATTTGCCGTGGTATCCACAAGAATATCAAATCCTTTGGGCGCGATCTCTCTCAGCTTCGCCTCATGGACGCTGGGATCATTGCGGTCCATCAGAATGGTCTCTTTGCAGCCGTATTTCTTCAGGATATCCAGCTTGTCCTGGCTGGGTCCGCATACAACCACCCGGTTGGCGTTGGAGTGCATCAGAAGCTGGATCATAATGATGCCAGTGGGGCCGCAGCCGTAAACCAGCACATCATCGCCGAACTGTACCTGGATCCGGTCCATGGAGTGAACGGCGCAGGCGGTCGGTTCCGCGAAGATCGCCTCATTGAAGGACAGATGATCGCTGATGGGGAATACCTTGTCTGCATTTACCGCCACATACTCCGCGAATCCTCCCGGGCCGTTGCAGCCAAGAGAATAGAAATTCTCGCAGTAGAGGGGCTGATCCTTGCGGCAGTAATAACAGTCTCCGCACAGCACCGTATTATCCGCTGTCACCCGGTCCCCTACCTTGAAGGTGTCCACATGCTCTCCCACCTTGCACACATAACCGGCAAACTCATGGCCGTTCAGCAGTGGGAATCTTGCCAGGAATCCGCCCTGGGCAAGGGCCACATCCGCTCCTTTGCAGATGCCGCAGGACATTACCTTGATCAGCACCTGGTGCGGTCCGATCTCCGGCACCGGCACCTGAGTGATCTCGCAATGACCTGGTTTGTCATATACATTTGCACGCATCATTTCCATTGTATCATCGCTCCTTTCCTATTTTTTCAAAGCGATTGCTTCTTTTGCCTTTGCCGCGATCTTCTCCGGCGTCAGGCCGTATTTGATCATCAGCGCTTCCGCAGTTCCGGAATGGCCGAATACATCTTCCACGCCGTGTTTTACCACCGGAACCGGGCAGGTCTCGCCTACCACTTCAGAAACCGCCGCTCCAAGCCCGCCGATCACATTGTGCTCCTCGGTGGTCACAATGGCGCCTGTCTCTTTTGCAGCCTTCACGATGATCTCTTTGTCGATAGGCTTAATGGTGTGCAGGTCGATCACACGGGCGCTGATCCCTTCTCCTTCCAGAAGCTTCGCCGCCTTCATGGCTTCCTGTACCATCAGGCCGGTGGCGATAATGGTCACATCCTTGCCGTCCGCAAGCTGCACGCCTTTGCCAAGTTCAAATTTATAACCCGGGATCTCATCCGTGATGGTCTCCACACCAGAACGTCCCAGACGGAGATAGCAGGGACCGTCATAGTCGATCATGGCCTTTACTGCCTCTCTGGTCTCATTGGCGTCGCAGGGGCAGATCACCGTCATGCCGGGGATGGTGCGCATCAGACTCAGGTCCTCGATGCACTGATGGGTAGCTCCGTCCTCGCCCACAGACAGTCCTGCGTGGGTTCCTACCACCTTCACATTCAGGCCCGGATACGCGATGGAGTTGCGCACCTGGTCGTAGATCCTTCCCGCCGCGAACATGGCAAAGGTGTGGCAGAAGGAAATCTTTCCTGCCGTTGCGGCTCCGGCCGCCATCCCCGCCATATTGCACTCCGCGATCCCTGCGTTGAAGAACCGCTCCGGGTATTTTTCCGCGAAATAGCAGGACATGGTACAGATCGTAAGGTCTGCGTCGAATACCATGATCCTCTCGTCTGCTCCGAATTCACACAGAGCTCTTCCATATGCCTCTCTTGTAGCGATTACTTTTCCCATGATTACACCTCCAGTGATGCGATCTGCGCATCCAACTCTTTAAATGCCTGTTCAAACTGTTCTGCCGTTGGAGTACTTCCGTGGAATTTCACATTGTTTTCCATAAAGGACACGCCTTTGCCCTTCACTGTCTTAGCCACGATCATCGTGGGTCTGCCCTTGGCTTCTTTCGCCGCGTCGATGGCATCCGCGATCTGCGCGTAATCATGGCCGTCAATGGTGATCACATTCCATTTGAAAGCCCGGAATTTCTCATCGATGGGATAAGGAGACATAACTTCCTCAATGGTTCCGTCGATCTGAAGATTGTTGTTATCCACAAATACAGTCAGGTTGTCCAGTCCGTAATTGCCGGCGGCCATGGCCGCCTCCCAGATCTGTCCTTCCTGGATCTCCCCGTCGCCCAGCGCGGCATACACACGGTAGTCCTTCTTGTCTACTTTTCCCGCAAGCGCCATGCCGATAGCCGCGGAAAGTCCCTGTCCCAGGGATCCGGCCGACATATCCACGCCTGGAACCTTGGTCATCTCCACATGTCCGGACAGATAACTGTCTACATTTCGAAATGTCTTCAGATCCTCCACCGGGAAATATCCCTTCAGCGCCAGTGTGGCGTACATGGTGGGGGTACAGTGTCCTTTGGACAGTACAAACCGGTCCCGATCCGGATCTTTTGGATTCTTCGGGTCAATGTTCATTTTCTCAAAATACAATACAGTCAGGATATCTGCCACTGAGAAAGAGCCTCCCACATGTCCGGACTGAGCGGCGTTGATCGCCTCCAGTGCCGTCCTGCGGATCTTCGCCGCCTGCAGTGCCAGTTCTTTTACTCTTTTTTCTTCCATTTTCTAAGAACCTCCATGTAAATTATGCCTTTGCTTTGCTGTCTTGCTCTTTTTGATCTTTAGCAGATCGTAAATCCGCCGTCGATCACCAGGTTTGCCCCGTTGATAAGGCTTGCCGCATCACTTGCCAGGAATACCGCGCAGGCGGCCACTTCCTGGGGATAGCCGAACCGGTGGGCCGGGATCTTCTTCTTAAATTCCTCTCCCCGCTCATTGTTCCAGTTCTCTTCTCCCATGGGCGTCAGGATAATGGTGGGCGAGATTGCGTTTACATTGATGTTGTACTGAGCCAGCTCCATTGCAAACTGCTTGGTGGCATAAATGATCGCCGCCTTGCAGCACCCGTAGGTAAGGTGTCCGTCCAGCGCCACCACGCCGGCCTGGGAACCCATATTGACGATCTTGCCGCCGCCCTGCTCCTTCATAACCCTGGCTGCCGCCCGCATAAACCGCACATTGCCGGTCAGATTGATGGAGAGGGTCTTGTCCCACAGCGCTTCATCGTGCTCCAGCACGCCTTCCACCACGCCGATCCCGGCGCAGTTCACCAGGATATCCAGCCGGCCGAATTGTTCCAGGGTCTTTTGGATACATCCGTCAATGTCCTCGCTCCTAGTGATATCTCCGGCGTATGCCGCGAATCCCACTCCCTGCTCCTTCATGTAAGTTTCCAGCCCATCCGGTGCGTGCAGGTCAAAGCAGACCACATTGGCTCCCTTCCTGGCGTACATCTTCGCGATCTCATAACCGATCCCGCTGGCGCCTCCTGTAACAATGGCCGTCTTCCCTTCCAGAGTGAAATTTTCATCAAAATTTCTGTAATCCATATCCTCGCCTCCAAACATACCGGAAGCGGCGCCTCGCAAGAAGCACCGCTTCCCGGTTTCAATGTCTTATTTGATCTTGATCACTGCTTTTACAACATCATCCTTGTTGTTGATGGCGCAATCGAACGCTTCCTGGATATCGTCAAACGCGAATTCGTGGGTCACGATACCGGATACATCGATGGTTCCATCGGCGATAGCCGCGATCGCCTGAGGATAAATGTTGCGGTAGCGGAATACAGACTTGATGGTAGGCTCTTTGTCCATGATCTGGGCAAAGTTGTACTCGATCTTCTCCTGCGCGGAGATTCCTACCAGCGTAATGGTTCCCGCTCTCTTTACGATATAAGGTGTCTGCTGGATGGTAAACGGTGATCCGGCAGTCTCGAATACTTTCTCAACGCCAACGCCGTTGGTCAGCTTCATGATCTCTTCTACCGCGTCCTTCTCCTTGCCGTTGATCACCCGGGTAGCGCCCAGCTTCATGGCATAGTCCAGACGTTTCGGGATCACGTCAACAACGGTGATATCAGAAGCTCCGTGAGCCTTGCAGGCAAGCAGGGTAACCAGTCCGATGCAGCCGGCTCCCAGGATCACTACGGAGTCGCCCAGCTGTACATTGCCCTGATTTGCCGCGTGAAGTCCAACGGAAAGAGGCTCGATAAGCGCGCCTTCTTTGGTGCTGATGTTCTCCGGCAATTTGAAGCACATATTCTCCGGGAATGCGATGTAATTCTCATAGCAGCCCTGTACCGGAGGTGTGGCAAGGAACTGTACGTCCGGACACAGATTGTAGAGACCTCTCTTACAGAACTCACACTCGCCGCAGGTGATCCCCGGCTCCAGTGCAACTCTGTCGCCCACCTTCAGGTTCTGTACGCCTTCGCCAAGAGCCACAACAGTTCCGGCACACTCATGTCCCAGCATGAAGTCTCCCTCTACAACGTAAGATCCACATCTTCCGTCATGGAAATAGTGAACGTCAGATCCACAGATCCCTACATATTCCATCTCTACCAGGACCTCTTTCTCCTTCGGCTCCGGCATTGGGATATCACGGATTTCCATCTTGTCCAGGCCAACCATAAATGCTCCTCTGTTTTTCATAGTCATTTACTCGCAGCGCCCTCTGGCGCCGCTTCTCCTTTCTCTTATTTTTATATGCGTGACTGCGGAGCGCTCCGCAATTTACGTTCCAAATCGTTAATTTTTTCTCAAACTGTTGAAAATAAAAAACTGACAAGCCACAAGACTCATCAGTTGCTTTCACGATGAGACACGAATTCATCCGACAACCTGATTTGTCTTCCGATCATTCTGTATTTGTCCCTCTTGCATTCCTCTTTAATGGGCGGCGCCCCGCCGGCCCATGCCTTGGGGGCGCCGTCATTATTCCTGCATCATTTTCGTTTGCTCTTTAAAACTTATCTCTTGATCAGTCTGTAAGCCTACTGCTCAACAAGGCCTGTTCCGTCTTCGGAGATCTCGCCATTGTCGATGTACAGCTGTACATACTCGTCAACAGTCTCGCTGTTGATAACAGGAGCGTCAACATAGTACTCTACGTCTGTAACTTCCATCTCGCCAGTCAGAACCTTGTGTCCGTTTTCCATACACTGCTGAGCAAGCAGAGAAGCATCCTGCAGAGTTGTTCTGGTCAGGAGGCCTTCTTTTACAAGAAGAACGCCCTGAGCATTTCCGTCAACACCATATGCAAGGAAGTTCGGTGTTCCGTCATCGTTGAAGTATTCGGAGTTGTTCCGGATCGCTTCGATCGCGCCAGCTGCCATGTTGTCGTTCATGGAGATGATAGCGTCGATGTGGGTTCCGCCCTGTACCCATGTCTCCATGAATGCAAGAGCTTCGTCACTGTTCCAGTTTGCGTAGTCTTCGTAGAGGATCTTAACGTCAGGTCTCTCATCGAAGAAGTATTTCTGCCATCCTTCACGACGTCCGTCAGAGTGGAAGTTGTTGGATGGTCCCATCAATACAACTACGTTAGCGTTCTCCGGGATCTCCTCAACAGCTGCCTCTGCGCTTGGCTGTGCCTGTGCTATCGGGTCAGCGTCAACAGTTCCGGTTCCTTCCAGAAGGGCATCATCATCAGATCCGTCCAGGTCTCCCTGATGAACTGCCGGGTTGGTTGTGATAACCGGGATACCAGCGTCAACAACCTGTTTTACATAAGGTGCGGAAGCCGCATTGTCGTTAACCTGTACGATAACCAGATCGTACTGTTTGGTTACGCAGTCCTCAAGAAGGCTGTTTACCTGGTTGTTGTCTCCCTCACCACTGAAGTACTCAAGGGTGATGTCATCATACTCTTCCGCAGCTGCCTGCATCTCGCGGGTCAGCCATGCAGCGAAGGTATCAGCACTTGCACGTGCGATGAAAGCTACACGATAGTTATCGCCGCCTTCTCCGTCGCCGCCTTCGGCATCTCCGCCGCCGCTACAAGCGGTCAGGGCAAATACCATAGCCAGAACGAGCACTAATGAAAGGATCTTTTTCATGTTTTTCATAGTTTTTCCTCCCTTTTTTGGTTTTGATTTAGGTTTTAAGTACCGCAAGCATCGTCATGCAGGAAAAGAAACGCTTTGCTGTACAAATCCTCATTTTAACAGGTTACTCTTATTTGTCCTCTTTCTTCTTGTCAGAGTCATCTGCGATGATCACCTTCGCGCTCTTCTTCCCCTTGCTGGTAACGTCGAAGGCAACGGCGATAACGATGATCGCGCCCTTGATGATCTGCTGGATGTAAGAGTCGATACCGATCAGGTTCATGATGTTCTCCAGGAATGCGATGATGAACGCACCGGCGATGGTTCCGGTTACCGTTCCGATACCACCGGTGAAGGAGGTACCGCCGACGATGGCCGCCGTCAGACCGTTCATCTCGTATCCTACCGCTCCGTTTGGAAGACCCGCGTTATTTCTCGCCATGAAGATCACGCCGGCAAACGCAGCCATAACACCGTTGATGATATATGCTTTGTAGATACTTACTTTTACATTGATACCGCTGGCAACCGCCGCGTTCCGGTTTCCGCCGATGGCGTAAAGGCTTCTGCCCCACCGGGTCTCATTGACCAGATACCAGATGATGATACTGATCACAAAGACGATGATGACCGGGATCGGAATCGGGCCAACCGTTCCCTGTCCAAGTACAACGAAATCGCCAAGCTGCAGGATGTTGGAACCGCCGCAGTAGTAAAGGGCGATACCACGGGCGATCTCCTGCATACCCAGGGTAGCGATGAACGCCGGAACATCGAACTGCGCTACGAAGAACGCGTTGAACAGGTTACACAGGATACCTACCACAATGGCTACTGCCAGGGCTGCCGCCAGGGACTGTGTATGCCGGTAGGTGTCAACCGCCAGGACGCCGGTAAGGGCAAGTACGGAAGCCACGGACAGATCCAGGAATCCGGCAATGATCAGGATCATTTCACCGTAGGCGATCAACAGGCCCACACAGGTCTGACGCAGGATATTGATCAGGTTGTTGCTCGTCAAGAAGTACGGACTTAAGATACTGCAGATGATGAACATCGCGATCAGTATCAGGAAGATAGAGTACTTCTGAGCGTTTTGACGTAATTTAGAACTCGTAGTCATTTCTTCATTCCCTCCATCTAACATATAATTAAAGATTCATCAGATTGGTTGCGTATTTCATAATGGTCTCCTGAGAGAACTCGTCTCTGTTCAGGCAGCCGGTGATCCGGCCCTGGCACATGATGTAGATCCGGTCGCACATACCGATCAGCTCTGCCATCTCTGAAGAAACCATAACAACTGCCTTGCCTTCTTTGGCCATGTCTGTCATCAGTTTGTAGATCTCAAACTTGGCGCCTACGTCGATACCTCTGGTAGGCTCATCCAGGATCATGACATCCGGATTACAGAGCATCCACCTTGCAAGCAGTACTTTCTGCGCGTTACCACCGGAAAGGGAAGAGATGGGAGTCTCCAGGGACGGGGTCTTTACCTCCATCTTCTTGAACATCTCCTCAACTTCCTCTTCTTCTTTCTTCTTATGTGTGTATCCACCATAGATATAGGATGCCAGATTCGCGATACTTGCGTTCTCACGGACGCTCCGCACCGGGATCAGTCCGTATTCACGCCGGTCCTCTGACAGCATGATCATTCCCTGTTTGATGGAGTCCATCGGGTTCTTGATGGTCACTTCTTTTCCGTTCAGTTTTATAGTTCCGGAATCATGGGGATCCAGTCCGTACATCGCTCTCATGGTCTCGGTACGTCCCGCTCCTACCAGTCCGGCGAATCCTACGATCTCGCCTTTGCGTACGCTGAAGGAAACATCGTCGAAAATCTTCTTCATAGAGAAGTGCTCTACCTCCAGAGCCACATCTCCAAGCGGAATCTCTTCCTTCGGATAAGCGTTGTCCAGCTTTCTACCTACCATCCGGTTGATGACGGTCTCCAGATCCAGGTCTTCCGCTCGGTCAGTGGAAACTACGGTTCCGTCACGCAGCACCGTGATATCGTCCGCGATCCGGAATACTTCATCCATCTTGTGAGATATGTAGATGATGCTGACTCCCGCAGCCTTCAGTTCCGCGATCTTATCAAACAGAAGCTCTGCCTCTCTCTGAGAAATGGATGAGGTAGGCTCGTCCATGATGACGATCTTGGCGTTATTGGTGATCGCCTTAATGATCTCCAGCATCTGGATGTCTGATACCGTCAGTGTCTTCAGCTTCTGTGTGGGAGCATAAGGGAGCTTCTGCTCCTCCAAAAACTTCACTGCCTCACTGCGGACCTTCTTCCAGTTGACTTTGCCAAATTTGTTCACCGGAAGACGTCCCATAAAAATGTTCTCTTCTACGGACAACTCCGATGCGTAGTTGAGTTCCTGCGCTATCATGGAAATTCCAAGCTCTCTGGCCTGAATCGGGTTCTTGATCTCTACCGGTTTCTCGTCAATGAAGACCTGCCCCTCATCGGCTTTGTACAACCCGTTGATGATCTTCATCAGAGTGGACTTGCCCGCGCCGTTCTCTCCGCAGAGTGCGTGAACAGTTCCTTTGCGGACAGCAAAATCAATATTGCTCAGCGCCTTAACGCCCGGGAATGATTTGCTGATCCCGCTCACTCTCATTTGAATTTCACTCATGAATAGCTTCCTCCCTTCCTTCTTAATTAAGCCGTCAGCATTTCCGTTTTTGACCGTTTCTACTCGTTTTAACTATCAAAATGTGGTTTTAGGCATTTCAGATAGTTCGACACCAGTTTTCACCGCCATATTTATGCATTATGCTTGCTATAGACCTATGATATACCCATTTCCCTCGTATGTCAATTCATTTTTTTAACCTATCGGACGTCCTTTTTTGTTCTTTTTGTGAACTACATCTATTTTCTGCTTCATTTTTCGTTCATAATTTATTCATAAACACGTTTGTTTGAGTCTGATATATTTTTAACTCTTTGCCATTTTATGTTGTTTTATTTCTGTTTTTGTGATATTATCACCTTATCAACAATAAAAAGCACACAGAAAGGGGTATGCTATGATCCACACATTAACGCTGAACCCCGCCATTGACCGGATCCTCTACCTGGATAAATTCGAGCGCAACATCACCAATCGGATCCAGGAAGTCCGGGACACACTGGGCGGGAAAGGCACCCACGTATCTGTCAATTTAAAGCTGCTGGGACAGGACAACACCGCATTTGGCATCTGCCACGGTTCCGTCGGGACCCGTGTCATGGACATGCTCCGGGAGGCCGGCATCCAGGTGGAATTCGACCATTATGAGGGTGATGACCGCCAGACCCGCACCAACTATCTTCTGGTGGAAAAAAGTACGGACTGCACCATCATCGCAGAGAGCGGCGTCCGCCTAAGCCAGGAAGAGCTGGACTCCCTGATCGCCAGGATGGACCGTGTGATCCGGCCCGGGGACTATCTTCTGTTCTCGGGGGATGCTTCCAACTCCCCGGATCCTTCCATCTACAACCGGATCATGCATGCCTTCCGGGACAAAGATCTCCGGTTTTTCCTGGACACCAGTGGGAAATCCCTGAAGGAATGTATCCAGGAAGGCCCCTATATGATCAAGCCCAACCTGGATGAGCTGTCCACACTGACCGGATCCCAGGTCCCGGAAGAGGATGCTTCTACTATAGAAGCCATCAACAGTCTCTCCTGCTACCAGGTTCCCATCATCGCCGTCTCTCTGGGCGGTGACGGGTCCATCGTCAGGACGCCTGAGGGCTTCTACCGGGTACATCCTCCCCGGGTAGACGTGTGCAACACCATCGGCTGCGGGGACTGCTATCTGGCCGGCTTCGTCTACGGCCTGTCCAAAGGCTTCCCCATGGAGGAAACCCTCCGGATCGCCACCGCAGTATCTGCTGCCACCGCGGAATCCCAGCTCTCCGTCGGCTACGACCCGGCCCGGGCAAATGCATTAAGATCCCAGGTAACTATCGAGAAACTGTCACAAGTGTAAAAAGTAAAAAAGGAGAACCCAAAATGAGCAATTTATCTTATTATGAAATGAGACAGGAAATGGTGACTACCGCAAGGCTGATGTTTGAGCGCCGCCTTACCAACGCGGCAGGCGGAAACTTCGCAGTGCGGGTGGACGACAACCGGATCCTGATCTCCCCCTCTCTTATGTCTGAGCGGAAACACTGTATTATGAAACCGGAAGATTTTCTTCTCATCGACTACGACCAGAACATCCTGGAAGGAGAGGGCAAGCTCTCCCGGGAAAGCCTGATGCATGTGCTGATCTTAAGCCATTTCAAAGAGATCGAGTGCACCATCCACGCTCACCCCTTCTACTGCATGCCTTTTGTCGCCCAGGCAAAGCCCATCCCCAATGTAACAGAGGCAACCATGGGCAGAGGCGAAGTGGGCTGTATCCCCTGGGCCAAGGCTTACTCCGAAGAACTGAGCCGCAGCGTTTACCAGTATTTTGAAGACCACCGGGAGATCGCAGAGAAAAAACCCATCGGCATGATCATGCCCAAGCACGGCGTTGTGGTTTCCGGGCCCAGCATTTATCTGGCTTACAGCATGCTGGAGCGGATCGAGACCGATGCGTTCTGCACCATCACCAGAAATCTGATCTAAGGAAATAAAAACAAGGATGGTATAAATTATGTACAGTCAGGAAAGACAAGCCAAAATCGTCGATCTTCTGGGCTCTCAGTCCTCTGTGAGCGTCTCGGTCCTTGCCGATATGCTTAAGACGTCCAAAGAGACTATCCGGCGGGACTTAAAGGCCCTGGAATCAGAAGGAATCCTCACCCGGACCCACGGCGGCGCGATCCTGAACGTTA
The DNA here is from genome assembly GCF_048354975.1 of Massilistercora timonensis. Lineage (NCBI taxonomy): Bacteria > Bacillati > Bacillota > Clostridia > Eubacteriales > Massilistercora > Massilistercora timonensis. The sequence goes on from NZ_DBGCJQ010000020.1 coordinate 33,015, forward strand.
ACACGCCCCATGTGGGAGCGGCGGCCAAGTTCGGGGATGCGGTGATGAACAACGAATATCCTTTCGCCCTTCGTCACATCCGCAACATTCCGGCCAAAAAGGTGATCGCCCAGAAGGCGGCTACACTGATCGAAGACAGGGATACCATCTTCATCGACAACAGCTCCACCACCCTGTTCCTTCTGGATTACATTCCCCAGGACCTGCATCTGACCATTATCACCAACTCCGTCAAGGTGCTCCTGGAAGCAGCCAAAAAGGAGAATTCCAACATTTCCCTCATCTCGCTGGCCGGATTCTACAATCCCAATAATTATTCAGTCTACGGCACCAGGACCATCAAGAGCGCGGAGGAATTTTTCCCTAACAAAACCTTCATTTCCTGCACCGGAGTGACTTTAAACAAACAGCTTACTGACATCAGCCTGAATGAGGTGGACACCAAGCTGGCCATGATGCGAAAGTCCGAGGAAACCTACCTTCTGGCGGACCACACCAAGTTTGAGATCAACGGGCCTTTCTATTTATCGGGATTCCATTCCATCGACTATATCGTCACCGATAAATACGACTACTCCCCTCAGACTGCAGAGACGGTCCGTACCATCACCAGGAAATACGGCATTCGCATCATCACGGATTAGAAGGAGGGTCTGTCTTGAATCTATTAGCTTTTGACCTTGGCGCCAGCGGCGGAAAACTGTTTCTCGCGGTTATCCGGGATGGAGAAGTGTCGATCCGGGACATCCACCGGTTCGACAACATTTCCTATTCTATGGGAAATGGATTATACTGGGATATCCTGAACATTTACAGGGAAATGAACCGAGGCATCAAAAAAGCCATCGAACTGACCAGTGATCAGATCGATGCCTTTGCCATCGATTCCTTCTCCAATGATTTCGGCCTGATCGACCGGGACGGCGCGCTGCTCTCTCCGGTCCGCTGTTACCGGGATGTCCGCACCCAGCGCCATGCAGACAAGATTTACAATACTATTTCCAAAGAGCGGCTGTACGCCTTAAGCGGCAACCAGAACGCTCTGTTCAACACCTTTATGCAGCTTGCCGCCATGCAGGAAGACGGTCACGGTTTTCTGCTGGACCACGCAGACAAGCTGTTGTTTATCCCGGATCTTCTGCTCTATTACCTTACCGGAAAGACCATCACAGAATATACGCTGGCATCTGTCAGCCAGATGTACGATTTCCGCAAGGACGACTGGTGCCAGGAGATCCTGGACTCCTATCACATTCCCCGCCGGCTCTTTGGCACGCTGACCCGGCCCGGCACGCTGCTGGGACGCACCAGCGAATCCTACAACCGGCAGATGGAGACGAAGGGATTCCCGGTGGCTGTAGTCTGCGAACACGACACCGCCTCCGCCTATCTCTCCTCCCCCCTCACCTCCGGCTGCGCTCTGATCAGCTGCGGAACCTGGGCCCTTATCGGGACAGAGCTTCCCTCCTGCGTCATCACAGACGAGGGGTATCAGGCCAATCTGGCCAACGAAGGAGGGTATCCCGGCCATCACCGGCTCCTTCGCAATGTGATGAGTTCCTGGTTCATCCAGGAAACCCGCAGATATTACCAGGAGCACGGAGAAGACCATTCCTTCTCTGAGCTTGGAGATCTCGCCATGGAAGCGGAGCCTTTCCGGTTTTTCTTTGACCCGGACGACCCCAGGTTCTATGATCCCGGCGACATCCCGGGGAAGATCCGGGCCTATTGCCGGGAACATTTCGGCGCCTGCCCGGAGACCGTGGGGGCTTTGGTCCGCTGCATCTATGAGAGCCTGGCTATGAAGTTTCGCTGGACCGTGGAGACCCTGGAGAAGGTCTCCGGGAGATCCCTTCCTGTTATCAACATGATGGGCGGCGGTTCCAAGGCCGAGATCCTGTGCCAGTTTACAGCCAACGCCTCCAACAGGAAAGTGATCGCCGGCCCCGACGAGGCCACCGCCATCGGCAACCTTACCGTTCAGCTTGTGGCCATCGGCGCTGCAGCCACCCTTGAGGAAGCCAAGAGTATGCTGGCAGGAGCTTTCCCCCTGCGGGAATACCTGCCGGAAGATGCGGCCCTCTGGGATCGACACTATCAGGATTATCTCAGGCTTTTAGCTCAGAAATAAACAGATGAAGGAGGATCAGCTATGAAAGACATTTTAACGGCTCCCTTTCTCACAGAACTCTGCGAGATGACGGCAAATATGTACCGTCTGGGCTGGGATGAGCGAAACGGCGGAAACATCAGCCAGCTTCTTGACCCCATGGAGGTGGCGGAATATCTGGACCTTGACGCTTCCCTTCGCAGGATCCCGCTCCAGTTTGACGCTTCTTCCCTGGCCGGCCGGATCTTCATCGTCACAGGGACCGGAAAATATTTTAAAAACGTAAAGAAAAACCCGGAAGAAAACCTGGGGATCCTGCGGATCGCCGAAAACGGGCGCGAGGCGGAACTTCTGTGGGGCTTCTCCGGCGGCGGCGCTCCCACCAGCGAGTTCCCCACCCACCTGATGAGCCATGCAGCCCGCCTGAAGGCAGATCCGGAACACCGGGTGGTGATGCACTGCCATCCGGTCAACACCATCGCCCTCACCTTCGTGTGCCCCGCCGATGAGCGGGAGATCACCCGGACCCTGTGGGGTATGTGCACCGAGTGCATCGTCGTATTCCCGGACGGCGTAGGCCTGGTCCCCTGGATGGTATCCGGCACCAACGACATCGGCGAAGCGACCGCCAGGAAGATCACGGATCGCCGCCTGGTCCTGTGGGCGCAGCACGGGATCTTCGGAGTCGGCCATAACCTGGATGAAGCCTTCGGGCTTATCGAAACCGTAGAAAAAGCTGCTGAAATCTATATGAAGATCGCCCCCCTGGAGATAAAGAACCGAATCCCCGAGGAGCAGCTGGGCGCACTGGCAGAACAGTTTCATGTAATACCACGGAAAGGGTATTTGTAACTTTAATCGAGGACGTAGCCTTTTGAAAATATACTACGTCCTCAATTGACTTCTACCCTGTACCCAAATGAACTTTGGGGTGTACCAAAATGCATTTTACCCTGTACCTAAATGAGCAAATATAGAAAGGAGACTCCATTATGTATTTAGAAAAAATGTTTGGACTGAAAGGCAAAATTGCCATCGTAACCGGCGGCGGCCGCGGCATCGGTCAGGTAATTGCCTGCGGACTTGCCAAAGCTGGCGCTGAAGTCGTTATCATCAGCCGGTCTGGCGCTGAAGAAACTGTAAAAATGATTGAAGAAGACGGCGGAAAAGCCTATGATCTGAAAGCAGATGTCACCGACGAAGCACAGGTAGACCATGCTCTTCAGACAATTCTTGATCGTTCTGGCTCGATTGATATTCTGTTCAACAATGCCGGCATCTGCATGCATCAGTCTACTTTGGAAGCCACAATCGAGGAGTTCCGCCAGGTAGTTGACGTAAATCTGACTGGTGAATTTATCATGGCCCGGGCAGTCGGCCGCATTATGATCGAGCGCGGCATCAAAGGAAGCATCATCAACATGGCCTCCATGTCCGGAACCATCGTAAACATTCCTCAATGGCAGTGCTCATACAACGCGTCCAAGGCAGCTGTTATCCATATGACCAAATCTCTGGCTGTAGAATGGGCAGATTACGGCATTCGGGTAAATTCTTTAAGTCCCGGATACATTGCTACTCCCATGGCTGTAGATGTGCCGAAAGAATTAAAAGACGCGTGGCTTCCACTGATGCCCTTACACCGGATGGGAACTCCGGAAGAACTGATCCCCGCAATCTTGTATCTCGCCTCGGATGCTTCTGGATATACAACCGGAAGCGATATTATCGTAGATGGAGCTTACTCCTGTCAATAAGTTATTTTTTTAACAGAGGACGTAGCCTTTTTGCAAAAGGCTACGTCCTCAATTGCATTTTACCCTGTACCCAAATGCATTCTGGGGTGTACCAAAATGCATTTTACCCTGTACCTAAATGATCATCTCTTCCAACCGCCGGGCCTCTTCCTCCCCGCAGCCGCAAGCCCCCAGAGGATGGGGATTCTTGGCATACTGACCATGAAAATCACTGCCCCCGGTCACCAGAAGGTCATACTTTTCTGCGATGCTACGCAGTCTTTTTCTGGAATCTGCACCGTTCCTTGGATGGTTCACTTCCACGCCCCCAATCCACCCTCTGGCAGCATACTCTTCTACCAGGGCAAAGGAATCAAACTGCTCTGCATGAGCTACCACCGCGATCCCGCCGCAGTCCCGGATGGCCCGGGCCGCTTCCCGGGTAGTGGGATACTTCCCGGGAACAAAGCAGCTTCCTTTGGAAGAGATCAGACTGCTCATTAATTCGCCGATGGCCGTGCTGGTATAGCCCAGATCACAGAGGATCTGCATAATATGGCACTCATAGATCGACTGGCTCTGTCCGGCATATTCTTCTACCAGGGCCGGGGTGACAAGCGGATACATTTTCTGTACGTTTGCTGCAATGGTAAGCTTCTGCCGACGCCGGTTCTCAAGGGTCACATCCAGAAATGACTGAAGACCTGCCCGGTCTTTGGGCCGGTAGCAGAGCATATGCACCGTCCGTCCGGTATTTTCATCCCTGGTGGAGATCTCCGTTCCCGGGATCACACGGATCCCATATTCCTCTCCCAATTCCAGCGCTTCTTCCGTCCCGGCCAGTGTATCATGGTCAGTGATGGCAATATAGCTCAGACCGATCTGTCTGGCATAGTCCATAACCTGCCGGACTGTCCGCGAAGCATCGGATAAAACCGTATGGACATGCAGATCACAAGCCGGCTGCCCTCCTGTATTTCCCACGTTTCCGCTATACTTCATCCGTTTCTTCCGCTTCCTCTCTGTCATTGGTGAGATTCAGCCGGTCCAGGATGTGGAAGATCAGGCTTAAGATCATACCAGTCACGCAGGCCAGCACCATTCCTGTCAGCTCAATATCCCCAAACTTCACCGCGATCCCGGACAGGCCCGTGACAAACACAACGCTGGTCAGGGTCAGATTCCGGGAACGTCCGTAATCCACCTGGGAATCCACCAGGATCCGGATACCGGAAGCGCCGATCATACCGTAGAGCAGGAAGGAGATCCCTCCGATCACCGCCCCCGGAATGGTCTGGATCAACATGGAAAGCTTGCCCACAAAGGAACAGATGATAGACAACACTGCCGCCCCGGCGATCACACGCACACTGTAGACCTTCGTCACCGCCATAACGCCGATATTCTCTCCGTATGTGGTGGTGGGCACAGATCCGATCAGACCAGAAAGCATGGTGGACAGGTTGTCGCCCAGAAGGGACCTGTGCAGTCCCGGATCCTTCAGAAGATCCCTCCCTACGATCTTGCTGGTTACCACCTGATGCCCGATATGCTCGGATGTGATCACCAGAAGCACCGGCAGGATCATCAGGATCGCCTCCATATTGAATTTAGGCAGGGAGAAATTCGGCACCGCAAAAATGGAGGCCTCCGCCACTGCCTGGAAATCCACGATCCCGCAGGCCAGCGCCGCCACATATCCGGCGATCACAGCGATCAGGATAGGGATCACCGAGAGAAATCCTCTGAACAAAATATTTCCGAATACAGCCACACCCAGAGTCACCGCAAATACGATCACATTTCTCATATCCACCTGATCCCCCAGGATCCCCGCCGTATCCGCCGCGCTGCCGGACAGTTCCAGGCCGATCAGAGCCACTACCGGTCCCATGGCCGCCGGCGGCAGTACCACATCGATCCAGTCGGAACCAAATTTATAGATGATAAAAGCCAGCACGCAGCCAAGGAATCCCACTGCCACAAAGCCGCCCAGCGCATACTCATATCCCATCTGCTGGATCACCAGCTGGGCCGGCGCGATAAAGGCGAAACTGGACCCCAGATATGCCGGGGCCTTCCCCTTGGTCAGGACCATAAACAGCAGCGTGCCCACACCATTCATGAACAGCACCACCGCCGGATTGATCCCAAAAAGGAAAGGAACCAGCACAGATGCCCCGAACATGGCGAACATATGCTGGATACTCAAAGGCACCAGAAGATTAAAAGGCACCTTGTCCTCTACCTGAATAATTTTTCGACTTCCCATTCTCTCATTTCCTCCTACTACAAATACATCCTGTAATTTACATTCCTACCCATTCTACCATAATGTTTTCCCAAAGAAAACAAAAAGAAAGCGCAGTCCCGGTAAATTTACCGGAAAACCGCGCAGCTTTTTCTGTCTATTCTTTTGGAAATCTGCTGTTGAATTTATCCAGCGCAAGCGCACAGACGATCCCCGCCGCCAGGCAGACGATATTGACCAGCATAGAGCCGGCGGAAGCCGTAAAGCTTTTCACCGGTATGATCATAATAGTGGCCGCCGTTACGATCCCCACGATAGCATGAAAGGCACAGGAATAATAATTCCGGAACAGCGCATCCACCCCTTTGGCCAGGCAGACCACCGTCACCACCGCCCCGATACCGCTGGCGCACAGTACCTGCAGGTCCAGATGGCCCAGACCGTCTACAAAAGGCGTATAAAGCCCCAGAGGCATAAGCAGTGTGGAGAAACTCATCCCCGGCGCGATAATGCTAAGCGCCAGGCAGAACCCGCAGAACACATACCAGCCGGTGTTTGGCCGGATCTCTACATTCAACACATTCAGAGATGTCAGCAGGATCATGATCACCAGAAATGCGATCACCATGGAGATCCAGGAACCGGCGCTGCGGCCCTCCTGGCCTGCCTCCCGCATAAGGGAAGGCAGCATTCCTGCGATCAGCCCCACAAACACACACACCGACGGGTCTGGATATTTCTCGAGGAAAAAGGACAGCAGATTGGCGATCCCCAGAAATCCCACGGCTGCGCCAATGATCACCGGCAAAAGCCTGGGCACATGAGTGCGAAAACGTTTAAAAGGACTGGACAACAGTTCCATCACCGGCCGGTAGATCCCAAAAACCACACAGAGCACACCGCCGGAAATTCCCGGAAGCACTGCTCCCAGGCCGATCAGCGCCCCCTGAAGCAGCCGGATCAGGAAGAAGGCTCTTGGCTGACTATCTGTTTTTGATCTATTCATATAAAAATACTCTCCTGTTTTTCTCTTAATTCTTATTCTTCCCTTTTCCCGGAAAGAATCCGAATCTTCAAAAACATACCATCAACCATGTACTGCTGTCAACTGTTTATCCCTTCTGCGCTATATTTCTTAACTTCTCCTTAGCAAGGATCCGGACTTTCCCCCGCCCCAGCTCTACGATCCCTTCTTCTGACAAATATTTCAGCACCTTGGACACCACTTCTCTGGCGCTGCCGATCAGCCTTGCGATCTCTTCATGGGTCATGGTAATCTCCGGCCCCTGGTGCAGCATCTCGTCCCACAGGAAACTGGCCACCCGCTGGTCGATCCCCATAAACAGGATCTGCTGCATGGTCCACATTACATCAGAGAACCGCTCCGTTGCCGACCGGTACATATACAGACCCACATAAGGATTCTCCTCCATCACCGGGCGCAACACCGGCGTAGGGATCACCAGGGCCCGGGAGTCCTCCACCGCCTCGATCATAAGGTCAAAGGCAATGGCATCCAGAAGACAGGAGGCAGAGAGCACACAGGTCTCCCCCTCCCGGATACGGAATAAGGTCACTTCCCGTCCTTCCTCTGAGACAATATACACCCTGAGCTGCCCGTCCAGCAGGAGGATCGCTCCCTTGCACTGGTCTTCCGAGCGGTGGACCAGTTCTCCCTTTTGGTAGACCGCCTCCTGGCAGCCTTTCGTCAGCCGCTCTTCCTGGGCTTCTGTCAAATGCTCCCAGAAGGGGTAATTCTTCTGCAGCAATCTTTGCTTCTCTTCCATCTGCGTTCTTCCTTTTTCAAACAACTGTTATATTTACCGTTCCAGCCTGGCTCCGCATTTTCCGCAATAGAGACCTTCCTGGCCGTTCACAGGAGCTCCGCACCGGGTGCAGAACTTTGCGGCAGCCGCCCTTGTCTCGCTCTGTCTTTTCTCCATTACTTTCCTGTCCAGCATGTGGAAGAGGCAAAGCGCCACCGCCGGAAATATCCCGCAGCTTCCCGCCGTGTTAAGAAGAGCATAGACAACCATCCCCGGCGTGGCCAGCCCCTGCGCCAGCGTCTGCAGACCGCCGCACTGCAGCACCGCATAAGGAAGAAAGAAAACCGCGTATGCAATCAACAGGTGCAGGGCATACAATTTGTGTCTGGAAAATGTTTTCCACAAAAGGACGAGAAAAACAACCAGACTCAACAACATGGGCAGAACCAGCAGAACCGTCCCCGGATTTACGCCAAACTGGGAAAAGATCTGGGGAACAATGCTGTAAGCCCTTCCCCATATGATCACGATGCCGATGGCCACACAGATCACACCACCGATGGCCGCGATAACCATCAGCGCCCCCATCAATGCAACGGTGGCGGCAAACGCCGCAATTCCCACCAGAATAGTAGCGATCCCGCCAAACAGGCTGCCCCACTTCTCTCCTGCCGACGGCTGCGGACTTACGTTTCCTTCCTGTCTGGCTTCCGCCTGTTTCTGTTTCTGGATCTGCACGTTACGCTCTTTTGCCAGACGCGCGTTTCTTTCCTGGATCGTCTCCCTCAGATAGCCGTTTTTGACATTCCCGTAATAAAATTTCCCGTCAGATCCCCGATAGTATCCGTTTCCGGCCGCATCCGTCCAGGTTGGTCTTACTTTCATATATGTATCCTCCTTTTTCCTGAAAATCCTTCTTTCTTTTACTCAGACAGGCCAGGATATAAAAAAGTTTTAAAAATTTTTATATTTTCCCTGCCTAATGCCCTAAAACACACCGCTTTTTGCCCTTGGGCGTTCTCGAAAACAGGTCTGAAATCCCATCGTCTCAACTCTAATACTGCCGGAATTGATATTTACCTTTACCATGTCCCGACACCGGCTCAATAACTCCATATTCCACCATTTCCCTCAGAAGATCAGAGGCTCTGGATGCTTTAATATCAATCACTTTCATTACATCTGACCGTCCAAAGATTGTTTGTCCCGGAAATGCTTCACGAAGTTCCAAAATATGACTTGCTGTTTTCGGCTGGAATAATTTTTCAATGTCCGGTTTTAACGCCTCAATGTCCGGTTTTTCTGTCTCTTTAAATGTTTCACTGATATGCAATGTCCGGTTATGAAGCGGATTATTCTCGTTCAGAAGGAGATTGCGTAGGAACAGCTCAAGGTACTCTGTCGTCTCGTGAACGCCATTTTTCAGATCATTATAGTTTGCTCTGACCAGCGAATTCCGAAAATACCATGCATTCTCGGCGAAAATATCATTTGTCACGTCAAAGCCCAGCGTACGTAAATACTTGATGAAGAACACAGCTGTCGTTCTGGTATTGCCCTCGCCAAACACATGGATCTGCCACAGTCTGGATACAAATACGGCAAGGTGGTGGATGATTTCATCCATCGTGAGATTCTTATAAGAAAACTTCTTCTCCTCCGAAAAATCATAGTCAAGTGTTGCCATAAGCTCCGTAGCACTGCCATAAAGCACGGTCGCTCCGGAGAGCATCCATTCTCTCTTCGTGATGTTGTAATCCCGGATGCGTCCGGCATGAGAATAAATACCAGTGAACAACTTCCGATGGATGGAAATATATTCATTCGGTGTAAAACTAAAGGCACGCTCGGAAAGAAGCGCAGCAATCCGTGCGGAAACCTTATCGGCCTCCTCAGTACGATCCAATTCATCACGAGAAGGATTTTCCTCGTAGTAGGTCTGCAAAAGTACGTTGGCCTCTTCAAAGGAAATCTCGCCTTCAATATTCCGGATGGCCGTATGCACCAGATATTCCGATGTCTTCAGCCCGTCAACTGCCTGCAGTCCAATAGCTGTATGCCATGCATAGCCTTTGTCCCGCTTTGCGGGCTCAGATTCTTTGATATATTCCTTAAATGGATCTTGGTTCACTCCATATCACCTCGCTACTTTTTCTTCTCACAAGAAAACCACCACTTCCTGTTACTGATCACTTGCAAAGTTTGGATAAATTACCGCAGAATGCTTTGTCTGCCCGATACGGAATATACCCGGCCGCCCGAAAACTGCAGTAATACTAAGCTTTCTCGGCTATTTCCCTTTGCTCCTTGACATCAGACATACCGTCTCAACGCGAGTACCAAATTAGAACATATCCCCACAAAACCACAGAAATATGGGCAATATTTATACAATACTAATACTGCACGTGCATCCCCTTTCCCACAAAATATTAGTTCCATAAATTTTGCACCACCCTGATGCAAAATTTCAATTAATCCTTTTTTCAATATCTTCAATTGATGGCAGCTTGTCCTGTAATTCTTCTGAAATATGATTAGAAAGTCTGTATTCACTTACCCCCATTGGTTTGTTTACATCTTTCAAGGCATATTCCGCTACCATTTTATCTTTACCCTTGCACAATAACAAGCCAATCGTAGGATTATCATCCTGAGATTTCAGTTCTCCATCAACTGCTGATAAATAGAAAGATAATTTTCCTGCAAACTCTGGCTCAAATTCTACTGTTTTTAATTCAACCACGAAATAGCAATGCAATTTCACATTGTAAAATAATAAATCAATGAAAAACTCTCTTTTTCCAACTTGAATCGGATACTGTCGCCCCATAAAAGCAAAGCCTGACCCAAATTCCAATAGTAATTTTGTAATTTGCTTGACAAGGGCATCTTCCAGTTCAATTTCTCTAAGTTTTTTCGCATTCGGTATAAAGTCAAAAATATATGGATCTTTAATAATTTCTTCTGCTTGCTCACTGAATGGATTGGCTAACTGTGCCTTAAAATTTGTCGTTTTATCTGCTAATGCCTGTCTATAATACAGACCACTTTCTATCTGATGCGCAAGCACTGTACTAGACCATCCATTTTCCAGACATTGCTGTGTATACCACATATGTTCTTCCAGATTATCCGTTTTATCTATCAACAGTTTTATTGCACGCCAACTAATTTTTGCACCACCTTGATGCAAAATTTCTTCAGATGGTATTCGGCGCG